>CANGJN010000095.1 GCA_947454215.1 Neisseriaceae bacterium
AATTATATCATATTTCATCTCAATAAAAACACAATTTATGACAAACTAAAGTATATTTATGAAGTATTTATTATTTATTTTGCAATTTAACTTAATATTTTCAATGAACATATATGAAAAATTATTCAAAGATAATCGTTCAATTAAATCTAGTATTAATTATAACAGAGCATGAGATGACGTTTATCAAAAATTTATTATTTTAGATAGATTAGTTCTAAACGATTTTCATAAAAATTTAAGTAATGAACAATTTGATATAATTGATAAATATATGAAGAACACAACTATTTTTTTATTGATGAATACTTAGGTAGGTTTTATAATTTAAAATGTTTGCCAAATAATGATAATGAAGGTGAGTTAGTTGGTGTTGGTAATAATATTAGAGTAAATATAAGTGAAGGTTTTCTTACTGTTAGAATTTATCAATCAACTGTCTTACGAAGATCAGACAGTTTAGACCGTTCATAAAGTTTAAAAAGATCAAAAAGTTTCGAGAAGCCATACTTTGGGGTCAGAGACTCCCCCTTAAATTTGTATGAAATTGTTACTGCTCAGCAGTGGATAACTATTTGTTTTGTATATAACTATCTCAATTGGAAAATAGATTTTATTCAGTAAGTAATTTAAATAGTGCCATAAATACAGCATTATAAAAATTTATACAATTTAGTCAATTTTGATTTTTATAATCAATACAGTATATTAATATTGCTGAGTAGTAACATTTAATAATACCAATAATTAAGGTCTTTTCTTTTAGCTATAAATTTATTTTGGTTTTTATAAAAGAGTATTTTTAATGCGATTTAAATTTAAAAATTTCTTTTATTAATTTTAATGTACACGATATATTTTTTTGTATATTGCGTAAATCAGGTATTAACGGGTTTGTTTTATATAATTTAAGATTTTATGTGCCACATAGTTATAGTAATTATGTTAACAGAGTAGATATTTTATATAAATATTATTATCAATATATTTATACTATTAAATAGTTATATTAAGTAGAAAATAGAAACTATTTGTAAAGTTTAAATAATTTTTTATTTTGGAATGAATAAATGTTGGCCAATAATGAAATAAGAAAATTATATTTAGATGCTAAAAATTATGATGGAATTATAGAGGTATCTAACGCTGATTCACTAAACATGAAAAAAATTTATGTATTGTGGTTAGTAGCTATTTTACTTATTTCAGGAATAATACTTAGATTGGTATATCTTAATATTTATAAAATAAACTTTTTATCAAAAGAAATGTCAATTAGAGTTGAACGTACTGTAAAAATAAAAGCAATGAGAGGGACTATTGTTGATAGAAATGGTAAACCTTTAGCAGTAAGTACTTTAATGCCTTCAATTTGGATTAATCCTCAGGAAGTTAATAATTTATCAATTGAAAAAGAAATTAAACTTACAAAAATATTAGGGATGTCAATTAAACAATTAAATGATAAATTTAATCAAAGAAATAAAACTTTTGTTTATATTAAGAGACAGATAACACCCAAGGAAAATGAAAATATTAGTCAGTTGAAAATTAATGGTTTATATAGTCAATCAGAGTTTAAAAGATATTATCCTACATCAGATGTGTCAGCACAGGTAATTGGTTTTAATAATGTAGATGATAAAGGGGTTGCAGGAATTGAATATGCTAATAATAAAGAATTGTTTGGTGTAGATGGACAGAAAATGTTTATAAGGGATAGGCAAGGTAATGTTATTGAAAATTTAGATAATGATAAACTTACCCAAAATGGTAAACAAATTCAATTATCTATAGATACTAGGTTACAATATATAGCCTATGATACTTTAAAACAACAAGTAGAGAAGTTACATGCTAAAGGTGGTTCGGCAGTTATTTTAGATGCCAAAACTGGTGAGGTTTTGAGTATGGTAAATATTCCATCATTTAATTCTAATAATAAGATTGATCCAAAAGGCTTAAATAATATGGCAATTACAAATGTATATGATCCTGGATCAATAATGAAACCATTAGTAATAGCTAAAGCACTTGATGATAAAATTGTAACCCCACAAACTATTATTGTTACTAAACAATATTATGTTGGTCATAAATTGATTAAAGATGATGAACCAGAGCCATTTTTATCTGTTAGAGATGTTATTGTTCATTCATCAGATATTGGCACATCTAAAATTGCTTTGAAATACAAATCATTTACGTTGTGGAATTATTATAGATCTATTGGATTTGGCGAAAAATTAGGAAGTAATTTCCCAGGAGAAACAAATGGGATATTACTTAATTGGAAAAAATGGAGAATGTTAGATCAGGCACTTATGTCATATGGTTATGGGATTTCTGTAAGTTTGTTTCAAATGGTTCATGCTTATAGTATTTTTACAAATAATGGCTGTATTTTACCTATAACATTTTATAAACATCAAGGAGCAGTTAACTGCAATCAAATTATATCTCCTGAAACTGCTAATATTGTTAAAGAAATTTTAGCAGATACAACGCAGAGAGGTACTGGATTGAAAGCCCAATTACAAGATTATACTACAGCAGGTAAAACAGGTACAGCACAAAAATTAATAAATGGCCACTATAGTAATAGAAACCACATAAGTTCATTTGTTGGTTTCGCACCCGATAAAAGCCCTAAGTTAATAATAGGTATTATGATTGATGATCCCAAAGGGCAGTATTACGCTGCTACTGTTGCAGCTCCAGTATTTGCTACCATAGCTAAAAAGTCGTTACATGTATTAAATATTAACACTGATAAACTTTAAGAAGAAATCAATGTATAGTGTAAATAATGAAGAAATTGAAACAAGCGTATTTATTAAACTAAGAAAAGTGATAGGGGATAGTTTATTTAATAATGATTTTGTAACGGACAGCAGATTAGTTTCAGAAGGATGCATATTTTGTGCTTATCCAGGTTTAAAGAATGATGGAAGGGCTTTTATTTATGAGGCTATAGAAAAGGGAGCAAAATTTATAATTTTAGAAGACGACCCAACATTCTCTTGTAAAATTCCGTATTTTAAAGTTAAAAATTTAAGATCTTATTTAGGGTTGTTAATTGCGGAAAAATATAGTTACCCAACTCTAAATTTATCTGTTATTGGCGTTACAGGTACAAATGGAAAAACCTCTATAACTCATTGGTTAAGCCAAGTTTATCATTTACAGAATATTTTGGTAGGAATTGTTGGCACTACTGGTGTTGGCATATATCCTGATATGGTAAATTATAATATAACTACCCCTAGCCCTATGATTTTGCAACAATTATTTGCAAAGTTTATAAAAGAAAAAATTAGAGTGGTTAGTATGGAGGTTTCTTCACATTCACTCGATCAAGATCGAGTGAATGGTATTTTTTTCCAAACAGCTATTTTTACTAACTTGACTCAAGATCACTTAGATTATCATCGTGATATGGAGCATTACTATTTAGCAAAAAAAAAATTATTTTTATGGAATAATCTAAAACAAATAATTATTAATACCGATGATTTTTTTGGAACTAGACTTTATGATGAGTTAGTCTATAAAAATAAAACTACATTAATCTCTTGCCCTAGAATTATATCATATGGAATAAATTCTGGCGATGTTCGAGCAGAATCTATAAAAATTAGTTTAACAGAGGTAAATTTTCAATTAATTTATAATGATGAAAGGGTATTTTGTAAGGTTGGGGTTATTGGTAAATTTAATGTGTATAATTTATTGGCAGTTGCCTGTAAACTAATTTTAGATGGATACACCCTAGCACAAATTTCTAAATTAATGTCAAAATTAGTTCCAGTAAAAGGGAGAATGGAGACATTGGTATATAAAGACAAACCATTAGTTGTTGTTGATTATTCACATACACCTGATTCCTTATACAATGCTTTGTCAACGTTAAAAAATATTGAGTCTGTTGGTAAATTATACTGTGTATTTGGATGTGGAGGGAATAGGGATACTAGTAAAAGAGCTATTATGGGAGATATTGCATCAAGTTTATCAGATTATGTAATTTTAACATCAGATAACCCAAGATATGAAAATCCTGATTCAATAATTGCACAAATAAAAGACGGAATTAAGTCTAACAATTATCATGTTATTGAAAATCGTAAAGATGCAATTAAATATGCTTTAGAAACTGCACAAGTTAACGATATTGTTTTAATTGCTGGTAAAGGTCATGAGGATTATCAGGAAATTAATGGAGTTAAATCTTATTTTTCAGATATTGAGTTTGCTAAAGAATTTTTGCATTAAAATTTTATTGAGAAACCTATGTTTAAAGTAATTTTAATATTATTATTTTTATTAAATTCTAATGTTAGCTTATCGGTACCACTATTTGTAAAAGCTGATAAAAAATATTCTATTGGTGATATTAATTCATTGGGAAAAATTTTTTTGTTAAATAAAAAAGA
>CANGJN010000096.1 GCA_947454215.1 Neisseriaceae bacterium
AAAAAAATTTCATGATAAAAACCTTAAAATAAATTTCCTAACCCAACAAACCTGTAGGGCGATTCTCATTCAAAAAAATGACAATAAAAATCGTTGTTTATGGTGTTTAATTACCTCTAACATGAGTCTCTAATGTAAATATAATTTAACACTAGTGAGACATTATTAAATTTTCAAATTATATTAATTAAAGTAGAAAATTTTATTTGCATAATGTATAGATTAATCACAGATTAGAAGGATACATACTGCGAGTATAATAATTATTTCTCAAACTTAAATGATAAAATTTAGCGAGGATAACCATTTACTTCACTAAAAAATTCTGGGGTAAAATAGTTAATTGAAATAAATTCATATGCTTTCGTTTTTTGATTAGAATTTGGTTGACTACGAAACAAATTATTATCAAAGCCATTATATATACCAACAATTTTACAATTATCAGTTAAAAGATGTCTTAATCTTCCTAGTTCCTGCTTTTCACCAACTTCTTCAGCATTAAAATTATTTATGGACACTTCATTTTTTGTAAAACATTCTACTAAAGGAGCACCATCCATTCCTAAAGGTGCATTTTCAAGATTTACTGGATTTGTCTTCGATACTACATAATATGCTGTTATTTTTATTCTACCATTGACGTCATAAGCCCTTTTAATAAATACATTTGATTGTTCCTGAAGTTTTATCATAGTAAATTGCCTTGATTTTGTATTTTCATAATCATTTAGAGAGAAATATAATATATAAAAAGATTCTTTACCCCCTAATGTAGGAGTAACTTCATTTGCATATTGTAATCTTTGATAATTTAATAACGTAGAAAATAAATATCGAACATATCTCAAGTTAACAAAGTTTTTATAAGTAGCTGCCCAAATTTTTTTAGCACTATACCGTATTTTTGTTAGACGATGCATATCTACAGAAGTTGCTTGAGTATTAATTTCATTTTGTATGCTATCTAACTTTTGCTGATACCCTCTAAAAACATCTTCTGAAATATATAACATAGATAAACGAGATTTCGCCCAATCTTGTGATTCTTTAAATTTACTTTGTACAGTAGCATCAGGTATAACCGTGTTCATAGTATCTAAAACTTTAAATGTATATGAACTCGACAATGAATAATTATTTATAGGGTTATGATTAGTAGGATATACTAGACTATCATATGAGGCATTAAAAATATCGGAAAATGGAATTATAAAAATGTGATCGGCATCTAATTCTAAAGGAGACAATTGTTTAGAAGTATTATAATCTACTGTTTTTCCCCAACTTTTAAAACTCTTCCCATCTCCAACATCCTGAGTAGCATCTGCAACTGATATAATAAAATGTACTTTTATATTTGTAATCTTCGATCTATGAAAACCTGAAAGTGCCGTTGAAATACTTAAACATTTATTATCTGTTAAAATATAATGACCATGTCCCTCAACATTAGTCGAGGCAATATATTGACTGGCATTGGGATATATGGATGCATCATTAAATCTAATTGGGTTTGTGGTTAATTGAAAATCATTATTATCAATTATCACACCACTACAATGTTTTACTGCTTTTCTATTAAAAGCATTATTAAAAGTTATATCCAAACCAACAGTAGATAAAAATGGGGTTAAATAATCTGCGTCTTGGGGACTAGATATATTTGGAGGTAAAACTGATGTAGTTGAAAAAATTATTTTTTTACTAACACCATAAACATTAATACATATTAACAAAATTAAACATAAACTTTTTTTCATAATTTATCCATTAAAAATTTACAATTACAAATAGAAATTATTAAATATTATTTAAGATTTCCATATATCATATAAGTTCTGTATAAATAATTATTTTACATTTTATCATATTTATAACTTTGATAAAAAATCTTCTGAACAACAAATATTTACTTATTTATCATTTGAAAACGACACTCAGCACTTCTTTTTAAAAACATAACATTTTGATTTAATTAAATTTATATATAATTTTTGAAAATTATCAAATTTTTTTATTTAAATTAAAAGTATAAATAAAGATTTTATACTAGTTCATAATTTTAATTAAAATTTTAATATTTTTATTACAAGGAGAAACATCAATCAATATGTTGGCTTATTTTATTAATCTTTTAATAGAGTACACTAAGGAATAACAGTTAAAAATCAACTATATCGATTAACATAAACTAATTGATAATCTTAGATGAATAAATTCCATTGTTTAAATTATTATCAAAATCAATTAATTCAAATTTAAAACATAAATAAGCCTTATATATAATGATTTAAATACAATTTATGCACTATTAAATTTAAAACAAAATGTATCTATTTCAATGAATAAATTATGTAAATCTTTGTTTGATTCCTCTTAGGCATTTCTTAGAAAAAAAATAAATAGCAACAATAATGAATTTTTATTATCATACCGTGGAATATAAAATCAATTATGTTTGCAGATTAAAACTCTACCCAACTTAATACATTTTGTATAAAATTTAAACAATAAAATAATTAATTGTTAATTTATTAAATTACTTATTATATCAAATAATATATATTAAGCTTCACTCTTTGCTATATTTTAGTAAATCATAGCAGACTAAGGATAGTCTGCTATGGGATAGTAAACCCAAATACCAAAATTATATTAAATAGAAACACCCCCACGTACATGGGGAAGGACAAACTTCTGTGACAACACAAGTTATTAATTAACTAGAGGTACGTAATTCATTTTTAATTTTTTTATCTTCCCTTCTAGATGTGCTAATAACTTTGTTTTTGAATTGAATAATACTTCTACTCAATTCGTCTTTGACTCTATCTACAGCAACATAAATATCTTCGGACTCCTCATAACAACCAAAGTTTTTCTTTGGGGTTTTAATGCCTACATCAATAAAAAATATCTTTCCATGACTTTGTTTATTAGTTGTTTTACCCAATTTAATTTTAAAGATAATTGAATCACTTTCAATATTAAAAAATTTATTTAACGAAGACATCTTTTCTTGTACATATATTTTAATAGAATCAGTTAATTCAAAATCTTTGCAAACAATAGAAATATTTGTCATGATCTCAATTCCTTTCAAAATATTAAACTTATAATATATTATAATTAAAAAAATAAATCTAATCATTAATATCAAAGGCTTAAATGAAATAAATAATGAACATCTTAAGGTTATTTAATAACCTCTTTGAGCATAATAAAATTTAGTTTTAGGGACAGTTTAAAATAATAATTTAATATATATGCTACATTTTCAACAATTAAAAATTAAAAAAGGTTTTTAAAAATTAATTTATAATTTAGTCGTAGGAATAATTAAATTTTTTGTTAAGAGATAAAAGAGTGATGTTCCTTTCGACAAGAACACATTATTATTAATATTTTTAAGTTATGTTGTGCGGATTTTCATAACCAGTAGATAAAATTTATGTGATTTTTATAATTATTAATATTTCTATTTAAATTTTATCACATAATATAACATTAATACAACTTATTTTGACTGGACTTTGGGCATTTTTTTAAAAAAATCAATGTTAGCCTAAAAAATATTGTATAATAATATTTTAAAACATAGTTTTTTTAGTGGTTACCAAAATGACAAACTTACCTATTATTATTTTATCAATTTTATCAGAATTTTCTCATATATTTACAAAACCTATATGGATAAAGGCTCAAATATTGCTTATTGGTACCATTATAACTAAGAATAAAATAACAGCTGCTTCTTGTTTGAGAGCCATGGGACTTTCACAAGTAAAAAGGTTTGAAAAAATTCATAGAGTATTAAACCGTGACGAATGGAATATGTTTGCCACGGTAAAAGTTCTAGTTAGTTTGTTATTAAAATTAATACTAAAGAACTGTGATTATATCTTTATTGCCATCGATAAAACTATTGAACGAAGGAGTGGTAAAAACATTAAACAAAAAGGTTATTATCGTGATGCTTATCGTTCAAGTGATAGTTTGATAATTAAATGTTTTGGACTTAAATGGTTATGTGCTATAATGTTAATAAAATTACCTAGTCAGAGAGAGAATGGGCTTTGCCATTTATGACTCTGTTTATGTAATTCTAAAAAATATGATGAAGAAAATAATAAAAAACATAAAAGATCTATTGATAAAGCTATGAGTTTAGTATCTATATTTGTTAAATTATTTAAAAATAGAAAATTAATTTTACTAGGAGATGGGTGTTTTGCCTGTTTTAAATTAATACATAAATGTATTAATTCTAGAGTAACATTAATATCTAGATTAAGAATTGATGCTAATTTATTTGAAATACCAGAAGTTGCGCCTAAAGGTAAAAGAGGTATAAAAGCTAAAAAAGGTGCAAAAATTAAGTCCTTTTTTGATATGATAAA
>CANGJN010000097.1 GCA_947454215.1 Neisseriaceae bacterium
ATGCCAAATTGATAACTAACTGTACAACTAGTTATCAAATTCTTAAAATACAGATTATATTTTATCAGAAAATTTAAATATAATCAATATGATATTTAATTTAAATAAGATATTTTAACTTACAATATGTTAATGAAAATTTTTTGAAATTATTAAAAATTTCTAGGGATTTATTTTAGTTAATTGTGTATTTTTAAGGTGGAAAGAAAAAATGTCAATATTTAAAAAATTGTTTATTTTAATATTTTTTATTTTGCATATATATAATATACACACCTTAAATAATATATCATCATATGGACCTAATATAATTGGTGGAAGTGTAACATCATATGAAATTTCAAAATTAATTAATTTTTTATTATATATAGTTGAAATTCATATAGAAAAAAAGGATAGTACTACTTTTCAATTTTTATCTATTTATAGTGATGGAAAAATTATTATCAGTACTCAATTAGTAGGTAATCCTAGTGATATTAAAAAAATATGGTTTTATATAGCAGATAAAAAGATTGTTCTATCAGATTTTAAAGATTTTGATAAAAGACGTTTGACTTCTAAACTTTTTTATTTTCAAATAGCTGATGTTGAATCTGACAATTTTTCACCAAATTTATTTTATGCGACAAGTCACAGTCTTAGTACTAAAATAAGCTCGTTTACTGCTAGCCATATTGTCCAAAGAGAAGATAAACTTTATCAATTTTTTTCTACTGTCATTGATCAAACGTTTAATATATTTCCTATGGAAAAATCTATACTTAATTCTACTTCAGTTAATGTTCTAAATTTAGACAAGATGTTAGAAAATAAATATAATTTTTTTATTATAGGAAAAATTAACATTAAATCTGAGGTTAGTGGAGCTGATGATCATCAATTAATAACATATACAAAGTTAAGTAATTTATTATTAGACAATAAATTATATTATGTTACAGACAGAAATAAATCAACTATTATGGGCATAGCAAAAAATAATGTTTTATCCTTTAGTGACATAGGGTCATTTATTGTTATTTGTATTAGCAGTAAATCATGCAAAATATTAGGTCAAATTACAAGAATAGATGTAAACTCTGTTACTTATGATCTTGCAAACTATATTTTAGATGGTATTATTGAAAAAACAGAAAATCCATTATCTTTTTCAATTATCTCTATAAATTCATTTTCTAGTTATTCTCTTACCAACTATTTTAGTATGGATAGAAAAAATTTTGTTTATACAGAAACTCCAACTCAAACTAGAATGGATCCTCACTCCTTTTCACCACCTTTGATTAAACAAGAACTAAAAAAAATACAAAATATGCATCAATTCGAGATGAAAGACACAAGAATTTTCACTCAAAAAGTAACTCCTACAAAGGAAAAAGTTGTAGATTCTACAACACAAAACTCATTAGGTGTTACATCTTCTAGTAAAAATATATCCCCTAATTTAACTAACATGCAAACTCAATCTCATATTGAACAGGGCTTATTACCTAATACATCTAAACCTATACCATTAGAGTCAAGTAATTTTGGTATAGAAGGTAGAAAGAGACCTATAGATGATAAAGAATCCTTGGATGAGAGTCAATTTAAAAAAGTAAAATTAGGCACAGAATCTGAAATTCAAGTTTTAGCTGAAACATCTGGAAAAACAACACCAAATAATTTACCCCAATCTTCAAGATCAGAAAATACTCCTTTAGTAACCAGTCCTTCCAATCAAAGGAAAAGACCAATAGGTGCTAATGAATCACAATTAATTCATGAAGTAACATCCCAAAAACACTTTAAACCCGTACAAGTAGAAATTGTTCGTGATACTACTGTCAACTCGATCCCGTCAAATGATAAAAAAGAAATTAAGGAAATTACTTATAAACAATTATTTGAAGATTGTTATAGTGTCATCAATTTATTCGACATTGAAGAAACTAAAAATATACCACCAGAAAATGCTAGGTGGCTTCCTAATGCTATAAAAGACTTACCTATTGCTGTTAAAGAAGATGCACTTAATGTTGCGATCAAAGAATACAGTGAAAAACCCACTCAACAAAAAATACAATTGATTGAGAAAGCAAAAAATGTGAGATTAACATTTCTTGATGATAAAAATATATACAAGGTTATTGTTGTTACAGGTAATGAAAAAACAGACTCTATTATAGATATAGTATTATTAGATACGGTTAAACCTAATATTATTGCTTTTAAATGTTCTAAAAATATAGTTAGACCAATACTAAAAACATCTATTAGAAATAGTCAATATTTAGACAGACCAGGTGAAACATTTTATGAATCAAAACTTAATTCCTCTACCTTACAAAATGAAAACGATCTACCAACTGGAGTTTATCATACAACAGATAACAAATATTTTCAAGTTATTGAATATCCTCTTGCTAGATATATAAACCAAATTTTTCTTAGATCGAAATATGTGGATAATCCGGTAATTTTTAGTGATCAACAAGAAATATCAGAGAGTGTATTTGCTAGAGTTTTTAATAATTACGCTCGCAATCCAAAACCAATATCTGAGTTACAGAATCAACACAATAAAGCAGTATTAACAGAAAGAACAACTCGTAATCATACAACTTACCAGTTCGTTGAATTTAGAATATCAAAAAGTAAAGCGAATAATTTTATCAAGAATAAAAACCGCTATAATGGTGTTTATCGTACAATAGATAATAGATATTTTGAAGTAAAAAATAAGGTTATTCATGAACTTAACTTAAAAGATGATTCTAAATTTCCTTCTTTGGATGAAACAAAACTTGACGTACCAGAGGAACAATTTATATTGTTATTTAGTAATTATGAGCCATTCAATACCTTAAACATAGATAGTCAAACTTTAGATGAAGTAGTTATTGATAGGAGTGATTACATCTCTAATGATATTTCTGGTGTTAACAACCCTAGTGATATGATGAAAAATAACAGTTATTTTATTCCAAATCATTTTGATTATGCAAATATATGGGAATATACAACAAACTCTTTAGGTGTTGTGAAGTTTGTATTAGTTAATGTAATGAAAACTGAAAATGATCCGACTCCAAATCAAGAAACTAGACCAACTGTTATAACTAAAGAAATCAATAGGGACTCAAAGAATCATCTTTTAGATGCAGTTGAATCTTCCATCAATGAGTTAACAGCTAATTACAGATATTGATGTGTTTTTTCCGGTAGTTGATAATGAGTTATTTGCTCTACATTATTACTATATTTAAACCGTTTCAAAAGTGTGTTTTTATTTTAAATTAACGCTATTTTATTTTTTAATGATAATAAAATAATGGCAATATATTAATATCATTTCTATTATAACGTGGAAATGGAATAATAAATTCAATACTTATATATTCTGGTAAACACTCAATAAATACTGGATAGAATTATGTGTTCATAGAATTAGTTTAAAAAAGTTTTCTATTTTATGTGTGTTTTTGTTATATTTCACAAAATCCTTAATATTGTTCAGTAATGAAAGAACTATGTTACTTTTAAAATAAATAGAGAATCTGCTAGTTGTGTCAATATTACATAAAATTCAATACAAATGTGATTTTGAGGCTAAGTGTCAAAAATACATAATTTTATCTCAGTGGTTAAACTAATATCGAATAGTAACAAGTATTCATAATAACATTGTAATTCAAGAAAAAAATCAAAGGGTAAGATTCTTACCAAAGAGCAGAAAAAATAAATTTATTTTATAAAAAAATTGGCTACATCAATAGATTTTTAATAACACTCAAGATATTATCTAATAACTATCGTAATAAACATAATAAAATTAATTATAGTTATAGTTATATACAATTTCGAAATACTTTAAAGTTATTATATATTATATTAAGTTAAGCAAGAGTTATAATGAGGCTATTGATAAGTACACCAATTTTACCAAAATATGATTTGATGATAAATAATTACTTATTTAATTAACCATTTATAATGAATATATTCTTTGAATATTAAATGGTTTAAACTTATTGAAATGAGGGCTAGATTGGATAATACAATTAATAAAAACGATGATTTTATTAATCACACTCCGATGATGCAACAATATTTAAAAATTAAACAAAATTATTTAGATATGTATGTATTTTATAGGATGGGTGATTTTTATGAGTTATTTTTTAATGATGCAATTGAAGTAAGTAAACTTGTTAGCATTACTTTAACAACTAGGGGCAGGTCAACAGAAAACTCTATTCCAATGGCGGGAATCCCTTTTCATGCTGCAGATCAATATTTTGCAAAATTAATAAAATTAGGAAAATCAATAGTTGTAGTAGATCAGGTAGGATTAAATGATAATGGAACAATGGACAGG
>CANGJN010000098.1 GCA_947454215.1 Neisseriaceae bacterium
CTACATATAAATACCACCATTTACATGAATAGTCGTTCCAGTTATATATGAAGCATCTTCTCCAATTAAAAAATTAACAACCCCGGCAACCTCTTCTGCTTTACCATATCTTCGCAAAGGAATATTCTTTAAATATTCTAGTTTAACTTGATCATTTATATTGGCAGTAAGATCAGTTTCAATAAACCCTGGAGCAACACAATTTACCGTTATATTTCTGCTACCTAACTCGTTAGCCAATGATTTTGAAAATGCCACCATCGCCGCTTTTGTGCTCGCATAATTTGCCTGCCCTGCTGTTCCTAAAAACCCAGATACTGAAGATATATTTACGATTCTTCCAAAACGCATTGACACCATTCCTGGAACAATTAACTTCGAAAGCAAAAAGATAGATTTTAAGTTAGTTTGCATTACCTCATCCCAATCTTTTTCTCTCATACGAAGAAATAAATTATCTCTTACAACTCCAGCATTATTTACTAAAACTGAAATTTTACCATTATTTGTAATAAATTCTTTTATAGTTTTTTCCATTTCTATTTTATCATTTACATTTAATAATAACCCGATCCCATTTTGATTATCTAACAGGTTGCAAACCCTATTTACTCCTTCAGGTGTTGTAGCAGTACCAACAACAAAATAATTTGCTTGAGACAACCTCTTAGCTATCGCCAAACCGATTCCTCTCGATGCTCCTGTTACTAATGCAATTTTTTTATCTGTTATCACTTTAATCCCCTTAAATACCAATTACGCAAAATACTACAAATAATCATATATAGTTAAAATATCAACATTAACTAAATTTATACCTTAACATATATTCAATAACAATATAAATCATCTTAAAAAAATTAGGTTTTTTCATTTGTTTACCGACATTTTCATTCTTCTCTTCTAATTATAATAAGGAACTAGATAAACTTTAGGTATAGTATAAAAAGATAACTCATTGATAGTTCTTAGAACATATAAACTATTTGATTCTGTAAAAAAATAACCTAAAAAATCTAATTTATGACTTTTAACCTTATAAAACTATTGAAAACTTCTAAAACACTAGGATTCATAAAAACATTAATACCATAAATGACCACATATAATAATATAAACCTCATTTGATCAATCTAAAAAAAATTACATATCGGTGTATTAAATTTTTTCAGAATATAAAATCCCTAAAAAACAATCATACTCTTTTTTTACTTGGATGTTAGTTAAAAATTAAAAAATAGTTTCATATGTATTTTTAAAATCATCAGCACTCTTTAAATAAAAACTTTGAATGTTACTATCAATTCTTTTATTAAAGTTAGATAATACCCTTCCTGGAAAACATTCAACAATATTTTTTATTCCACTATCTACAATACTCTTGATTACCTTTGTCCATTGAACAGGATTATACAACTGTTTAATCATCATTTCTTTAATGACATCAGTATCCATATAACTTTCTGAATTAAAGTTAAAAAAAACTTTTATTTTAGGTTGCTTAAATTGAATGGTTTTTAGATATAAAGCAAACTTTTCGCTAGCATCTTTCATTAGTGCACAATGAGATGGAACAGACATAGGCAAAACGATAAACTTAATATTATGACTTGACTTTAATTTTTCAATAGCAAGTGAAACACAATCCTTATCTCCACCTATAACAACTTGACCTGGGCAATTAAAATTTACTGCTTCTACTACTTTATTAGTTAAAGAACTCACTTGGCTACAAGTTTCAATTATAATATTATCATCCAAACCTAAAATCGCAACCATTAAATATTCTTGATTATGAACAGCATTTTGCATTAATGTTGATCGCAACTTAACTATATTCAATGCATCTTCAAAACTAACTACTCCAGCGACTAGAAGTGCCGTCCACTCTCCCAAACTATGTCCTGCTAATATTGATGGCGGTTGATAACCACAATCAATCCAACTCATATATGTGGCATAGCCTGCTGTTAATAATAGAGGCTGAGTATTTAAAGTATTATTTATATTATCAGAAGTATCTTCTTGTAGCATTTGGAAATAATCAATATTTAGAACCTCTTTTGCTATAGCAAATTGCTTTCTTACTTGATTAAATGACAAGAGATTATCCATCATTTTTAAAGTTTGAGAACCTTGACCTGGAAAAATAAAAGCACAAGACATTATTAATATACCCTTATAAAATTAATTACCTAAATCACATTATAAAATGGCTTTGGATATAAAGTTATTTAATTTTTATATATAAAAATATTCATGGTAATTCATAACTACCAATTAAAAGTTAGATCAACTTACATTATTGGATAGGAATAAAATATGAAGAAAAATCATCAAAATCCACAAACAACAATTAACTAATTATAGCAATGATTTACATTCTTGTTTTAAAGTTTAAGGTACAGATTTTGTGAGAACTTCTATTATAATAAGAACCAATTGAGAAGAAAATAATTAAGGTTTATTTCTATGAATAAATTTATTAAATAAATAAGCAATTTTATTTTTTCTAAATTCAATATTATCTTTCAAGGTTGAAATATTTTGCAATAATTTACCTGCTCTCACATAACCACGTAAATATAATATTCCTATGAATATATTTTTTTTAACAAAGCCCATCTTATTTAATTTAATAAAATAACTTAAATTAACATTAGAATTTTTCTTAAAATTATTTTGTTCACAATAATCAATAAATTTAAGTAAAATATTATAAAAGAATTTTTTATTTTCCTTAATTTCTATTGATGTTACTTTAACAGGATCCAATTTTTTCATTTAAATTCTCCGATCATATGAAATGTTAATTACACCATAATCAATAAACCTATATTGTTACCACAAATATTATATACTGCTAAATCACATCTAAGTTCTTTTATATTTTATGAAATGAACAGGAATTTTTTAAATCCTAAAATCACAATATATAATTTAAATAAATGCAGAATTCAAGTCTAAATTTTAGAGTATGATTTTAACGAAGCTAGTTAAAAAAATTAATTTCCTCTATATTAATCAAAAAATTCTTGAATAATTTTGAGCGATTCTACTGGTTCTTCATATTGAAAGTATAAAATTATCCTTTCATTAATATTAATTATGTAGTGAATTACAAATTATTTTTTACTTTATATTTGAAATACTAATAATTATTCATATCCTGAACCTCATGAATATCAAATATTGGCTCCGCATCTTCATGTATTAAATAACTCACATAGTTGTTACCAAAATAGGAATTCATGCTCCACATTTTAGTATTGTCTAATTGTTTGCAAGAAATTGAACCATTACCAGATACGTGAATTCCTTTTAGATTATCGCAAGCAATCTCAGAATTACGATTAGGTACTTCGGAGTCATATCTTAAACTTAGAATCTCTACAGGTGTTGTGGTTGTAAAATGATATGAATTACCTTTTTGTACAACTTTTTGAAATATTGGACTTATAACTCCCGTCTTAGGTGAAAAGTATAAAACCGAATTATAATTATTTCCACTTATAGCCAATAATTGAGACAGGTTATTAAAATTACTACTAGGTCCGATTAAGAATTTATTTGCCATGGCTACTGAATTTAATTCTAATGATACTTGCATTGCATCTACCTTAGGACTCATAAATAAATCAGTAACTGTATTAAATTGACCAAATAATGTATTGCAATTAACACGAAGCCACTGATTTTGTGTTAGTGAATTATTTAAATCTATGCATGATTGAAGAGTGATAACATCGGCATCCAGAAAGTTAGATAATGGCAACACTTCATTATAATAATAATTAAATGAAGTTGCTAAAAAAATACTTAAAACAGGTTTAGCATTTGCAGTATAGTATTTTACCACTGCTAAATCTTGGCCATTTGCCTCATTAATACATAAATCAGGCCCTGATTGTGCACAACCTGGAATTGCGTTCCATTTATTTATATTATCATTATAATTCGTATCTACATTATCGTACATAAAATCAATCATTGTGTTGGATACATCATATGCACCTGATACTCCATATGTTTTAACTAGTTTTAAGTTTAATTTATTTAAAATAATATCTTGATTACTATCTAATATTTTAGTAGCTTTTAATGCATATCCTCCACCTTCCGAATATGATGAAATAAATAATTTATTATTAATCATATCTTTAAATCCAAAGTTATATTTTGATAATAAATATTCATTTGTCGCTTTCAACATATAAATACCGCTTAAAGCATTTTGAGTGGTTTCAAATGCGTATGGATGCATAGTTTTAAAATCCATACCCTGTCCAATATAATCTGGAGATATTACTATATATCCACTACTCACAAAAATAGAAGAAACTATATACTGATA
>CANGJN010000099.1 GCA_947454215.1 Neisseriaceae bacterium
AACCTACCAAAACGAGTAAAAATATTGTAAAAAGAATTTTCTAGTTTTACATTTATATCAGGGACAACAGGTGATAAATTCATAAATAAATTTGTTTTTGCTTCAGGTGTTTCAATAAGAACCACTGAGTCATTAATGATGTCAAATTTACCTAAACCTATTGTTGCATCGGCACCATACCCAAATTTTCCAATATTTATAAAACATTGTTTAATTATTTCTATATTCAAATCATCGGTTTGATCAAATAAAAAATAAATATCAAATTTATTATTTTCTTGACCATCTTCTGATTGATCTTTAGACTTATAATTTGTTGTTGCTACTTGATATGGAGAAAAAATTCCATCTCCTGTAGTACCAGTATTTCGGTTAATTGTATTATGACTGATGAGATATTTTTTACTGGATTGAGTAGCAAAATTATGCTTTTTGACTATTTCTTTATCGGCAGTTTTAATTTCGCTAATAAGTTCGATAGTTAAATTTTGTAATGATTTTGTCATTAATTCTGATGCTTTAATCAAATTATATCCCTTAATTTTTTTTCTATTATTCTTAATTTCATCAACATAGGTGTTTTCTAAATCTAACTCAGAAAAAGGAATCGTTGGTTTTGGTAGATAATCTTTTTTAAAAGCATCAGAAAAAATTATCTTTGGTTGATCCTCATAATTATATAAAAATCTTTTGAGTGCATCTAAACCAACTAATTCTCTAAAAGCCCAACAGAAATGACCAAAAATTGTATCTCCCTTAAATGGAGTAATAATTGCTGATTTTAACTCTAATGATAATTTATATAATTTCATCAGTTACTCTCTGGAAATGGATTAACTTCTGATAAATTTATTATAACCTCATCAAATTGTAAATCTTCAAATTCAATTTTACCATATCCTCTAGAGCCACTCCCACCAAGGCTATCCATTTCTAATAATTTCAAACCCTTTTTTAGTACCTCTAATAACTCATTGATATTATCATTTTCAAATTGTTTTAAACAGATTTTGAAATCAAATTTTGCTCCCGCTATAACTCTTTCTATTTGACGAGGATTTGAAGCCGTACCTTTAAATCTATCTATTACATTTTCAGACTTTATCTCAGTAACATAATTACCCGTTGCCTGTTTAAGTTCAGCAGCATTAATAAGTTTTGAATCATAAAAACTTAGTTTTCCTAAAACTATTTCAGAGTTATTTTTATTTGCAGATTCACCAAATAACTTAACAATATTCTGTGCAAAAACATCATTACCTGCATCTTTCATGGTTAATGGTGTTCCTTTACATTTACCGCTGGTTAATTCAAGTAAACTTCTAATTTTACCTTTAATGCTGCTACCTGGTATATATGGTAATTTAGTAAATGAGTCTTTTATAACAGGCGCATCTACACCGCCAATGTGTATTTCATTATCTCCACTACCTATTCTTAAACCAGTTTTAACATTTAGTTTTGCTTTAATTTCAATTATTTTAGTCAATTTTATTAAATTAGTTATGAAAATATTCCTTCATTAATCTTTTTTTTCTATACGATAATAACCCATGAAAGCCTCAAAGAAAAGTTTAAACTGTCTGAGAGTATTAGCATTATTAACTTGATCTATTAAAGTATTAAACATATTCTTAAAATTCTCATCAATATATTCTCTTCCTAAGGAATATGCAATTTTAGCTTTCATCATTTTAAATAAAACTTTAGATTTATTATATTCATTATTATCTAGATTTACCTTATCATCCCACATAATAATTTCATCATAAAATTTTCTTATTTGGGTTCTTTTATTTTTAGTGCCGTTAGTTGCAATTTGTTTGGCCAGAGATTCCGCATAATCACTAAAAATTTTTTCAGATAAATTCGCCATATCGGAGGCAAACTTGATCTCACTTAAATCATTTAAAGTTCTTGTATTAAAATTATTGTTCTTATTCATTATTTTCCTTTTTAACGATTTTGATATAAATAATGCATCAATGCAATTTTAAATTGTTTTTTATAATCATTTATTCCACTTCCAATAAGTTTTACTAACTCCTCATATAAGTTGTTATAATCTTCTTTGTTTTCAAATAATCTATAGGTTCTATATTTAAAATAACTATACCACATTGAGTTAGTGGGATTTTTTTTATTTGCAGCCATGTCACAAAGATTTAATAATCCATAAATATAAGCCGTACTTAATTTATGATGATTAGCTATGGTTTTAATATTTTCACTTATGGTTAACATATTTGAATAGTCATTCCACTTGATAGGTATACCAAAAACACAAAGAGAGTTTTTTTTCTCTAATTCATTATCTTTTTTATGAGGTTTTTCCTTATAATACTCGAATCTTTTAGCTGTCTCTAAGGATTGTTCTGCTATTTCATAGATTGAATGTATTGGGATTCCTGGTTTAAATAAATTAATACTTGCGGAGAAGTGTAACTGTTCGTTTTCACCGACATAAGATTTAAAATCATTAGCAATTTTACTACTTAATTCCATAATAGTTTTCCAGGAACCAATCAGAAAAAAATCATCCCCACCTGCAAAAACTGTGTAAACATTTTTATATCCATTCTGATTACAAACATAAGGTAAATATATAGAGAAAAAATTGTTTATTTGCCTAGAGACATTCAGTATTTTTGCAAAGCAATTATTCTTAATACCCTTTTGAAAAATCCTTCCTAAATCATCTACATCTCCTTTTAACACTGCAAGTGCAGTAAGACCAATGTACTCCTTATCTCTAAATAATGTTTTATCTTCACATGCTAAGAAATCCCAAGATTTTATGTTTCCATTAACAATTTCATCGGTTGATAAATCTTGATATTTTGCTATTGAATAATTTTCATCCCATATCGCTACATGACCATTGATAAATTTTCTTGAATAACCATTCCATAAATTACCATTTTCATCAGGCAAACTATAATCCCAACAACGAATCAATGATAACTCTTTGGCTAATCCACTAAATTTTCCAGTATTATCTTCATCATTTGTTAATGCTACCTTAAAACCTAAAAAATTTTCAATTACTATTTTAGTTGACTTACTATCATTTAATTCACAACTCTCACTGGTGACTAAAATTCTATTTTTTTTTACTAACTCTTCGCCTATTATTATTTGTAATTTACTTAATTTATTTATGTTAATAGAATCAGATTTATACGTACTATCAGCAGGTAAATATTTATTATAATCACATACACCATGTGTGTAATCAATATCGAATAATGGAGTTTTTAATAATGTATCACTATATTTATTTAATTTTTTTCGCTCTAAGTTAATAAATATTTCACTTAATAATTGATTAAATTTGTCACCACTTATGAAATTATTTAAACCTACCTCCATATATGTAAGGCTAAATCCATTAACTGATAAAGTGTTATTTAAAAACCATTGATTAATTTCTTTTTCTATTTCATTAATTATATTTTTTACAATTTGGTTATTTGGAGCAATGATTAAAAATTTGCCAGCAGCATTTAGCACTTGAGATGTTGCAGGTAATTGTAATTCATTTAAGATTTTTAATGCAATCAAATCTGTAAATAAAGATACACTAAAAGACCTACCCCTTAATAATTTTGTAACATCTTTATTAACCTTATTACCATCTGTAAATATGTAGTCTTGAATTCCCCAAAAATCTCCTTGAATAAAGATAAATTGTTTCTCATCTGTATTAGATCTCATCTTTAAATCATTTATCCATTCAAGTTGTTTAGTTTTGACATGGTAATTATCATTCATTACATAATAACACCATAAAGATGTGGCTATAGCTGCTGTTGTTTTACTATGGTCATATAAAGATACATCAGAATTAAATCCTACTATTGTCGATGCTGGAACTGCGTTGCCATAAATACTAAATAAACTATCAAAATGATCTAGCCATAATTGCCAATTATCTTTATGAGAAGATGGAATGAGTTTTATTTTATCTATAAATTCATTCCAAAGTAATTCATACTCCTTAGCACAAGTAACAATAGATCTATCATATAAATCTTCCTTTTTAGTTAACATCATATGTTTAGCATTTAGAGGCTTTAAATCTAATCTAAATTTATAATCATTATATTCTTTGTTTATATCTTTAATGTCAATACTTTCTAAAATAGAAAGTAATCTTCTTTTTATATAATGTTCCTCATTATTATTTTTAAAATCCTCTTTGGGATCTTGTTTACTGTTATACTCCTCAAACTTATTTCTTTCAAATCCTGATGCCACTCTATCAGATATTGCAACAATCCATTGTAATAAAGAATCTTCATCTGGTTTATGATGTAATGCCGCGACATTAAGTAAACTTTCTATTTTGA
>CANGJN010000100.1 GCA_947454215.1 Neisseriaceae bacterium
ACAAGGAAGTTTTTCTAAATACCTCTGTAAATGATTTTATGAATATATTATGTGAAGGATTTAAATAATTTTATTTTAGAGTATTAGTAATTAGTCAAAGTAATAAAAATATAACATGAAAAATTTTGTTTGTTTCTTTGTATTATGATATAATTACTTTCTAAAAGTTATATTTATTTTACGTATAATTAAAATTTTTTGGTATAATTAATGAATAAATTTTTATTTGGTTTTGTTATTGGAATAATAATTGCTGGTGGACTCTCTATTTTTTTAAATAACTCCTCATTAGAGTTTGTTAAGAAAAATTTTAATTTCTTTGATGCTCATACTAAATCTGAGACTATTATATTGAGTCCTGATATAAAAATTCAAGAGAAGAATAAAAATATCTTAAAAGAAAAAAAGAGTGAGGATAATTATGATTTTTATGAAATATTAAAATCAAAAATAGATGATGCTAAAGTATCTAATGATAAAGTTAATGCTACTAAATCATTTTATCTTAAAATAGATAATCTTAATTCGGAAAATGATGCAAATGCTATCAAAGCACAACTAGTTCTGATTGGAATTGACTCTGTTTTAAAAAAAATTAACCAAAATGAATATAATATATTAATTGGTCCATTTAAAAGTCAGAAAGATGTAGATAAGATACAAAAAAACTTATTAAATCAAAATATTAAATCAAATATAATTAACATTTAATTTAGAAAGGTAAGATAAATTATGAAATTTAAATTTATTTCTTTATTTATTTCTTTGGGTATTTTAGTTAATTTTGCGAATGCGGATAAGGCTAAAAATTTAATCGTGCCAAATAAGAATGTTCCTGTAAATAAGAATTTAGAAACATATAAGGAAGGAGTAGATTATACTCCATTAATTTCTCCACCAGATTTACCAGCAGTTCCTAAAGGAAAAGTTTTAGTTCAGGAGTTTTTTTCATTTAGTTGTCCTCACTGTGCCCATGCAGAAAAATTCGTTGAACAATTTTTATATAAAAATAACAAGGTTATGTTACAAAGGATTCAAGTGTTATGGGGTGATGCAACTGATGGATATGCAAAACTAAATCAAACATTGATTGCAAAAAATTTACCTAACTTATATACTCCTATTTTTGATGAGGTTGCTAGAGAACAAGATAAGGAAAATGTCGAGATGGTTAAAGGGATAAATAAACCAGAAACAATAACTGAAATTTTACAACAGATTAAAATGTCAAAAGCACAGATAAAGGATTTTTTTGATACATATAATTCGTTTACCATTCAAACACAGGTAAATCAAACAAAAACTATTCTTGACAAGGATAACATAAATTCAACCCCTACATTCATAGTGGCTAATAAATACTTAATTAGTGGTGCCTCACCAGAAAGAGAAATGCAAGTAATTCTTTATTTAGTAACAAAGTTAGCGAAATAATTGGATTATAGTTATGAGTCTATCCCAAGCCAAATTTAATATGATAAATCAGCAAATCAAAGTCTGTAATGTCACCGACCAAACTTTATTATCATTGTTAAATAAAGTTGATAGAGATATGTTTTCTTTACAGGGCAAACGTTATTTATCTTTTTATGACTTAGAGTCTCCTTTACCTGGTGGTCAAACAACGTTAACACCAAGAGTTGAATCCTTGATGTTACAAAATTTAAACTTGGATAAAAAAAATAAAGTATTGGAAATCGGTACGGGAAGTGGATATATAACTGCCATATTAGCTAATATGGCAGATTATGTTTATTCAGTTGAATGTAATAAAGTTAATAAAGAGTTTGCGGTAAATAATCTTATTAAATGTGGGATAAGCAATGCCCATGTTACTTTATCTGATGGTATTTTAGGTTTACCAGAAAGAGCACCTTTTGATAGAATATTTGTTGGTGGTGCTCTTTTAAATATTCCCGATGATCTTAAGTTACAATTAAAGGTTGGTGGTAAATTAGTTGGAATTGTAGGAAAAAAACCAATTTTAAGTGTTGTTGTAATAGAACATATAACCAAAAATAAATTTATAACCAAAAAAATATTTGAAACTGATTCAGAATATCTTATTGGTTCAAAAACTAAAGAATTTATATTTTAAAGGGGTAAATCATGGATAATGATAAATCTAAGGCGTTACAATCTGTTCTATCGCAGATAGAGAAACAGTTTGGTAAAGGTTCAATTATGCGTATGAATGATACGCAAGTTGCAAATGATATACAAGTCATTTCAACTGGTTCTTTATCTTTGGATCTGGCTCTAGGAGTTGGAGGATTACCTAAAGGTAGAATAGTTGAGATATTTGGACCGGAATCTAGTGGTAAAACCACTCTAAGTTTATCTGTAGTAGCTCAAGCACAGAAAAATAATGGTGTTTGTGCTTATATAGATGCAGAAAATGCATTAGATGTTGTGTATGCTAAAAAACTTGGAGTGAAGGTTGATGATCTTTTGATTTCTCAGCCTGATACTGGAGAGCAAGCATTAGAGATTGTTGATATGTTAGTTAGAAGTGGAAGTGTTGATGTAATTGTTGTAGATTCTGTTGCCGCATTAACTCCTAGAGCTGAATTAGAAGGTGAAATGGGTGATAGTCATATGGGATTACAAGCAAGATTAATGTCACAGGCTTTAAGAAAATTAACTGCAAATATAAATAGAACAAATACCTTAGTTATTTTTATTAATCAAATCAGAATGAAAATAGGTGTAATGTTTGGATCCCCTGAGACTACGACTGGTGGTCAGGCGTTAAAATTTTATTCTTCAATAAGGTTAGATATTAGAAGAAGTGGAGCAATTAAAAAAGGTGAGGAAATAACGGGAAGTGAAACTAAAGTTAAAGTTGTTAAAAATAAAGTTGCACCTCCTTTTAAACAGGCGGAGTTTGAAATTCTTTATGGTGAGGGTATTTCTCGAAACAGTGAATTATTAGAACTAGGAGTATTAAATGGTTTCGTGGAAAAATCAGGCTCATGGTATAGTTATAATGGTCAAAAAATAGGACAAGGAAAGGACAATTGTCGAGAGTATTTAAATGAGCATCCAGAAATTTCTCAAGAATTAGAAAATAAGATTAGAAATTTTTCTGGGATTAAAATTCACGAAATACCTATTTCTGAAAGAGATCTATAGGATTGACTAAGTTAATTTCAAAGGCATTAATTTATTTATCTAAAAGAGAATATTCTAGAATTGAATTAGAAAGTAAATTAATGCTTATTAGCGAGAATCAGGTTGAAATCAATGATGCACTAGATTATCTAGAACAATATGGTTATCAATCAGATAGAAGATATATTGAATCATATGTACGTTATAAATCTAAAACTTTTGGATTATTAAAAATAAGATATGAATTAAAAAAAAGGGTTAAAGATTTTGATTTAATTAATGAGGTAATAAATTCATTATGTTTAGATGAAATCGAGATAATTCAAAGTATAGTAAAGAAAAAATATAATAACAGCCAACCCGCATTTGAAAAAATTATAAGGTATCTTATGTCAAAGGGGTTTAATGTCGATAGTATTTATAAAGTTTTGAAAAACAAAAATTAGTAAATTTTTATTTATAAACTTTGCCTTTTTAGTGGTTATCAAATATTATACAGGTAATGCTAATATTTATTTTAAATCAATAAAGAAATTTGTTAATTTATGTTACTGTTACTAGTGCCTAATTAATTGACATTTGGTTAAATATTTTATATAATTGAAAATGATTAAAAGTTTTTTGTGTATAAAATAATTATTTTTAAGAAAGAGATTTAAAATGAATAGCAAAATAGATACATCATTTGGTCAGGCTATTTATTCTAAATTCCTTCTTATGTTTTATAATTTTATTGTTTTAAGAATATCAAATAGATTTGCATGGAAATGTAGTACTAAAGAACAATTAAAATTTTTTAATGAAAATATTACAAATAATCATTTAGATGCTGGAATTGGAACAGGATATTATATTGATAAATGTAAATTTTTAGATAACCAAAAAGTAAATTTGACATTAATTGACTTAAATCAAAATTGTTTGGATTATTGTAAAAAAAAATTGGTAAGATATCAACCAATTTGTCTTAAAAGAGATCTTTATGAAGATTTATCACTATCTTCTAAATATGATTCAATTTCAATTAATTATGTACTTCATTGTTTGCCAGGTACATTTAATGAGAAAGAACAGGTTTTAATTAATCTTAAAAATTGTTTAAATATAAATGGCGTTATTTTTGGAAGCACCATCCTTGGTAAGAATGAAAAACCAAATTTTTTGGCTCAAAAATTATTAAACTTATACAACAATAAAAGAATTTTTAGTAATTTAAGTGATGATAAGGAG
>CANGJN010000101.1 GCA_947454215.1 Neisseriaceae bacterium
AAAAAGAAGTTGCTTTATATCTTAAACCATATAATTGAAATCTTTCATAACTATATAAAATGTATGTAAATATTTAACTTCCTTATTAATTTATTTCAAAATTATATATTGAAACAATTAAATCAAAAATTAGATTTTTTAATTATAATTCTATATTTACTAATTATTTTAAATATTTTTAATTTCCTATTAACATGTTCAATCTCTACTCTGAAGATAAATGTTTATTATCTTTTTTGTTATACATTTAAAGTTTTATTGTTAAATTTCAGGTATATCGTTATTATGTAGTATATCTTTAATCCATTTGTAACCAAGCTCTTCTAATATAGAGATATCTTTATTGAATTTATCCCAAGGAACTTTAAATATATTAAAATCGTCAACAATCATAAAATCTATATTATAAGTAACAATTTATTTGGTCTCATTATCTATAATAATCATTACTACTCAGCAGTAGTTAATGCATTGATATCATTAGATAATTTTTTTAGAAAATTTTCAAGTTAATTTTAAATATCCACATTTATAAAGCATGTTTAAATTTAATATATCTGATAATCAACCTATTAATATTTCTAATAACTCAATATGTTATATACTGCTGAATAGTAACTAATAATCTTAACTTCAACTGTATGTGGTTTTTTCTCAGAAAAAATTTTTCCATCATATCGTTATATATTACATTCTGTTACATCAATAATATACCTATGAATTTAATTTTGCTGGCAGTATGATTGTATCTCTTAAAAGTACTTTAGAGCTAAAACCAATAATTTTATTAATAATTAATTATGCCTGTGATTCAGAATACCCAGAATGGTCTCATATGCTCTCTTAAATATTATACTGTCATATCTAAGTATACTCAGGTTTTAACTTCTCTTCCACCTTTTTGATGCAATTTATTATAAAACTCTTTGAGAAATTTTTCTATTAATTTAAAAGTTTTTTATACTCTATAAAATCTTTTAAGATAATTATTACTAAATAATTTAATTTCAATCAGATACATAACCTTTTTTAAAAAAATATGTATGTATTTTACCCTATTAATTGTTCTAATAAGCACTATATGGTAGTATAAGAAGTTTAAATTTTACTAAATAATGTAAATTTTGAATATAAATTACTATTAAATTAATTATTCATCTTTTTTAGTTAGTTATGAAAGATGTCTATTTTTATAAAATTTAGTTTTGGGGGACAAAATGAACAATAAAGTTTATATTAATACACTTATTATTCTTTCTATTGGATATTTTATTGATTTTTATGATTTATCAATCTTTTCAGTTAACTATTCTAAAATAATTCCAGATTTGTTTGGTATAACAAATGAAACATCAATTCAGTTACTCTATTTAAAAATAACAAACTTTTATAATGTAGGAATTTTTCTCGGCTGTGTTTTATTTGGTGTTATAGGTGATAAATACGGTAGAACATCTGTTATAAAATTAAGTATTATTTTATATTCTGTAACAATATTATTAAGTATTTTTGCCCATAATATTTGGGAGTTTATTGTATTGAGATTTTTATCTGGTATTGGATTAGCAACAGAATTTTCTACTTCTTCGATATTAATTTCAGAATTATTAAATAATTCAAAAAGAACAAACATAAATATTTCACTGCTATACCTATCAGGTATACTGGGTGGTATAACAGCAACATTTATTGGATTGTTCTCATGGAAATGGATGTTTCTATTCGGAGGAGCATTTGGAATAATACTATATTTTTTAAGATCAAATATGTTTGAATCTCAAATATATCTAAATTTAAAAAATAAAGATTGTTCTAAGGGTAGTATTATAAATCTTTTAAACAATAAATCATCTTTATTTAAAATAATTAAATTAACATTACTTTCTATACCTTTTTATTTTATGATTTCCGTTATGTTTATAGTACCAAAATTTATTAATTTAAATCTTAATTTAGTAAAATCAATACATTTATTATTAATATATTTTTTTATAGGGAATATTATAGGGACATTATTATCTGGTATATTAGTTAAAAAATTTCATAATTATATTAAAATTATGTGGGGAACTTTAATATTATTTTGTGGAACTCTACTATTAACAAATTTTATTAATAATAACTTTTACATAATATATTGTTTATCACTCGGAATTATTGGAGGATGTTTTCCTATAGTATGGATACAACTAGTTATTAAAAATTTTGGTATCAATCAAAGAAATACTGCTACCAATATCCTTACTGCATTAGGAAGAGTAAGCACTGTATTATATAATGTACTTATTTCTTATTGGATTTCTATAAATTTTATGAATTTTATGACTATAACTACTATTTTAATTTCTTTAATAGTTAGTTTAGTTTTATTCTCAACTAAAGATAATTATCATCAAGAAATTGATTTTATTCAATAATCTTTTGTAAATAATGCAATTGACTCAACATGGGCTGTTTGAGGGAACATATTAATTATCCCAGATGCTTTTAAACAATATCCATGTAATTTTACCAATATATTACTGTCTCTTGCCAATGTTGCAGGATTGCACGATATATATACAATTGTTTTAGGAAAATTTACTTCATCTATTTGTTTTAATAACTCTATTGCACCATCACGAGGAGGGTCAATTAACCATTTATTAGCATTTGGAAATTTATTTAAATCACAGGGTGTAACTTTAAATAAATCTAATTGATAAAATGAGGCCTTTTCTTCCAATTTATTAAATTTAGCATTCTCTTTAGCTCTATTAACTAATTGAATGCTACCCTCTATCCCAATTATTTGTTTAGCAAATTTTGCCAGAGGTAAAGTAAAATTACCTATGCCACAAAAGAAGTCGATAATTATGTCATTTAGGTTAGGATTAATTAATTCAATTGCTAAATCAATCATTCTTTTATTTACATTGAAATTAATTTGGGTAAATTCAGTTGGATAAAAAGGGATGGTAATCTCAAAATTAGGTAAGGTATAATCTAATCTATGAGTACTTTGTGGATAAAAAGGAAAGCAACTATCAGGCCCTTTTGGTTGTAACCAAAATTGCAAGGGATATTCTGGATTAGTAAACTTATCTATAAACTGAATTAACTTATCTTTATCGCCTATACTTAATTCCTCCATCACTCTTAAAACCATGATGCTAATTTTTTCACCAACGGCAACTTCTATTTGAGGTATTTTATTATATTTGGAAAGAGATGCTATTAATTCACTTAAAGGTAAAATTAATTTAGAAATATGTGGAGGCAAGATCAAACACTCGCTTATATCCGCAACAAATGAAGATGCTTTTTCATGAAAACCTACCAATACTCTGCCCTTCTTTTCAACATAACGAACAGATAACCTAGCCCTAAATCTATACCCTAAAAAATCACCCGTAATTGGTTGAAAAATTTCCTCAGGTGAAACATTTCCTATATGTTTAAAATTATCAATCAAAGATTTCTCTTTATACTCAATTTGTTTATTGAAATCAATGTGTTGCAAGGAACATCCTCCACACTTATCAAAATGTTTGCAATGTGGCTCAATTCTATATTGACTTTTTTTTATAATTTGTAACAACTTAGCTTTACTAAAATTAACCTTATCTTTTATAATTTCTATATCTACAATTTCCTCTGGCAAAGTTTGAGGAATGAAAATAGTCTTTCCATCAATTTTTGCAATTCCATTTCCACAAAGATCAACTGATTCTACAACTACATTATTTATTATTTTCATATAAACCCATTTGTTAAATTAAAGTATTAACTTGTTCATCTGCATGATAACTAGATCTCACTAATGCTCCTACTGCTGCATGTTTAAAACCGATTTTATAAGCAAACTGTTCAAATTCTTTAAATCTTGATGGCTCAACATATCTTAAAACTGGACTATGAAATTTAGATGGTTGTAAGTATTGACCTATAGTTAACATATCTATATTATTTCTCCTCATGTCGATTAATATATCTTCAATCTCAGCATCTGTTTCACCTAATCCAACCATTATTCCAGATTTTGTTGGAATATCGGGACACATTTCTTTAAATAATTTCAATAAATTTAATGAATTATTATAATCTGATCCAGGTCTTACCGCTTTATATAATCTTGCAACAGTTTCTAAATTATGATTAATAACATCAGGTGGATTTAAAGAAATAATATCTAAAGCCTTTTCTAGTCTTCCTCTAAAATCTGGAACTAATATTTCAATTTTGGTATTAGGACTGTGTTTTCTTATCTCTTTTATGCACTCAGTAAAATGTGTGGCTCCTCCATCACGCAAGTCAT
>CANGJN010000102.1 GCA_947454215.1 Neisseriaceae bacterium
AAAACATTAAACCTTTGGCGTCCAGATGGAACTTTTACAAAAATTCTGTGAAAACACCATAATATTGCTGTATGTAATGAATGAACAAAGTGCACAGCATCGACAAAGTATACTATTTGTTTACCTGCTTTTGCTTCTTCTAATAAAGGCTCTAATACATTATCATGGAATTCAGTTTGTTTTTGTTCATCTGCTTTAGCTGGTATGCTTCTTGTTTTTCTACATTTTATTCCTATTGAAAGTAGAAAGTGCTACCTCCTTTAGTTGATTTAGATATTGGAATGTCCGTCATTCCTACAAACTGATTATTATAAGCATATTCAAAATTTACTAAATTTGGTTTCTTGTTTAATAATTTATGAATTGGGCGTTTTGTTGATACAAGATAAACAACTAAAGCATCAAGTAAATCTTTAGTAATAAATTCATTTTTGGTAATAACTAAGGATATGTCAAATAGATCTCGTGGATGCTTACGATCGATAGCTGCACAAATCTTTCCTGCATATAAGTCCGCATACGATACTACTCGTATATCATATTCATATCCAAATTTATCAACCGCTATTTGACACAACGCCTTATTTATCGGGGGATAAACCGTTCCTCTAACAATATAATTTGGTTCAATAATAATCTGTGCAGATTAATTAGAAACTTGTATTTTACCTATTCCATTCTCATCAATATTAAACCTAACTTTAATATCACTTTTATTTTAAAATTTCATTACAATTTGCTGTAAATTATTCTTGATATTCGCAAATGATTTTACCCTATCTTCAATTAGTAAATACTGCAAATTTATATCTACACAATTCGACTCATGTTCTGAAAAAATAAATTAATTGCAGTTCCGCCTTTTAAAGCAAAACACTCAAATTCATTTACAATAGGAAGCACTTTCAATAATAGTTCTACCTGAGTTTGATAATACTTCGAGAGCAAAATTATTCTCCATCAATTATTGGTACTGATATTTGAAATTCTTTATCAAAATATCCGCCTTGAACTATTACTCTTTTACCAGAACCCAAATTTATTTTGGTTATATCAAGTTTTTTTAACCAAGTATGCTGATATTTTCTGGCTAAATATAAAAATAGTCTTTTAGCTTTAATTGAGTTACATTGTTCCAACAAGTGTTGAACTTTATTTACTCTTAAATATGGTAAACTTTCCATAAGTTGTGCTGCTTCTACAAAATCTTGTTTCTTAGGAATCAATTGCAATACCTCTAATATAGCCAATTCAGCACAAGATAATAATATATTTAACCCATCAAATTCTTTATTTATTAGGTAATCTTTATAAAAATCACTAACTATTAATTGATTTTTATGAATAGTTATTTTATTTTTTGATATGTAATCACTGTAGAGCCACATAGGTAATGACGATTTATTATCTTCAACAGAAATCTCAATATAAACTTGGTTACCCATTGGTAAGTAATGTGATTTACCTGTTAAAGCTAAAGCACTTTTACCAGAAATATGAACAGGTTTCTTTAATTGCTCTTGCAAAGCATTAACAATACCTACCCATGTTATATTATCATAGGGGTTTTTATATGCTTTATCGCTAATTTTTTCTAACCAATTGGATCTAACATACCACCATGCCAATTTTGATGAAATACCATGATTGTGTAGCCATTCTGAAGTTATAACTGCACCGTGTGGCATATTTAACACCATATGATTTATTTTACTACAACTATTTTTAGTCATTTTAGATATATCCATAAAATAATAAACTGCTTTAATATTCTAGCAATACTAGAATTATAACATTATTTAAACTAATACAATATAATAAATGTTAGCATCTATTTTTATTATATTCTGCATTAACTAGTTTCTCAGCTTTTTGTGATAATGCATTATATCTATTTTGTATTGCTTATACAATTTCCCTATTTTAATTGCCCCCATTATAAATTTAATTTTTGCATCATTTATTTAAAATATAAATTCATTTTCAAAGTTTCTGTAATAAAAAATAAGTTTATACCTGGTAAAACTAATTAGGGAAATGGGATTAATAACACTAATTTATTAAATTAGACAATCACTAATTAGTTAATTTTAACATTTTTAATTTCTAACTTTGCTACATAAACTACATTTGCTACAATTTAACAGCTATTTTAAGATAGAAACACAGATTCATTCTTTTTTGTCAAACTATCCAATAATTCATCTTTTACAGACATTTTATTTTCGGGGGGTTTGATACACTGCTCAACTGATACTGCTGATTTAATTAATTTACCATCAAATCCAACTTTATTTTCAAACTTTTATGATACTCTTCGCTACTCCACCATTTATGATTAATATTTATAAGTTTCTTACTCTTTAAACTTAAATCTTTGCTTACTAGAAATCTTTCATTTATTGAACTAACTTTGTTTTTAAAAGTTTGATTGACTATTGTGACTTACAAATTAATGCCTTAAACTTTAACATCAAACCATCTTTTAAAATAATAAGAAAGTTATTTTATTATATTCAATTAATTTATGATAAAATATATTGTAAGTTCATTTATTTATCTTATTTTATAATTATACAAATTGTTATAATACTTATAAATAAAGGATTTTATTAATTAGCCTTTAACATCAGTTATTAAATTGTAATTTTGCTTTAGCATATGGTTATATAACTTCCCAGTAGTATCAACTTTTATAATTACTTTTACATGGATAATAAAACGAATATCTTTGATTATCAAAATACATTCTCTAAAAGAAAAACCTTTATCAGATAGGATTTTTTGCTTAATAAATGCTTATTGCCTTGATATAATTGAATTATTAATTTTTTTTACTAAAAACTTGTTAGCGTATTGCTTTATTTTAATATATAGCATATTTATTTTTAAGCACTTTATTTTAAATACAGAACAAATAAATAGTGTGTTATAAAAATTAATAACTGAGATATTTCAAAGTAAATAATTGATTAATTGCGTATAAAAGTAAATAGATAATTTAAAATAATGTTAGGATTATTAATGAATATAAAAGATTATATAGCTGGTAAATATGTGACAGGATATCAATATAAATATTTCATTCCAGAGTTTATAAATAAAACCTTTACATGGGATGACCCTAAAATTAATACTTTACTCGAAGATGCAACAAGAGCTCTAGGAGAACTTAATGCATTTACTATGATAGTTCCAAATATTGATATCTTTATACAAATGCATATTACTAGAGAAGCCAATGCATCTAGTAAAATTGAAGGAACTAAAACAGAAATAGATGATGTAATAGTTTCTAAAAATCAGGTTAATCCTGAAAAGCGTGATGATTGGCAAGAGGTACGTAACTATATAGATGCCATGAATGGAGCACTTCAACAGTTAGATAATATCCCCATTAGTAATCGATTAATAAAAAACATTCATGGAGTTTTACTAAATAGTGTTCGAGGTTCATGTAAACAACCTGGTGAATTCAGAGTATCACAAAATTGGATAGGTGGAATAAACTTATCTTCTGCCAATTTTGTCCCCCCTCATCATGATTTATTGCCTGATTTAATGAGTGACCTAGAAAATTTTATACATAACGATAAAATCTTAGTACCACACTTAATTAAATGTGCAATTATACATTATCAGTTTGAAACAATACACCCTTTCCTCGATGGAAATGGTCGTATAGGAAGATTGCTAATTACTCTTTATTTAGTAAGTAACAAATTATTGAGTAAACCTGCATTGTATCTTTCAGATTATATAGAACGTCATAAAAATACTTACTATGAGTTATTAACAATTGTTAGAAATGAAAATGATTTATGTAGTTGGATAAAGTTTTTTCTAACAGCAGTTATTGAAACATCAAAAAATGGTGTAATAACTTTTCAAAATATTTTGAATTTTAAACATGAGATGGAATTAATTATTGTAGAATTTGGAAAGAAATCTAAAAATGCAAAAAAATTAATAGATTTTTTGTATCAAAAACCAATTATATCGATAACTGATATTATAAAACCATTAAGTTTAAGTAAACAAACAGCAAATCAATTAGTAAAAGAATTTATTAGTAAAAATATACTTGTCGAAGTAACTGGATTTCAAAGGAATAAGTTATTTTCGTTTTATAGGTACCTTAATATTTATCACCAATAAATATCACAACAAAATTCTTAGTCTAGTTTGGGAGGCTAAATTAGACTAAGAAAATCTTTAGTCTAGTTTGGGAGGCTAAATTAGACTAAGAAAACTTTTAGTCTAGTTTG
>CANGJN010000103.1 GCA_947454215.1 Neisseriaceae bacterium
ATTGATAATTTCTATATTATTGGAGAATTAAGTAATAAGCAAAATATTGATTTATCATCAACCAAACCAGATACATCTACTGCTATTAATGATAGCAGTACTCCAATAGTAGATTTTACAATGCCAGAATTACTTAATTTTCTATTTAAAAGCCATGATTATTCTGATAAATATTATGATAAGATCCTACCTGAATTTAAACTTACAAGTTTAAAAAAATTTATTTATAAATGTTACACTAACGACCTACTTGTATTTATTCATAAGGTATACATTGAGGGTCCGAATACTCAAAGAATTGATAAACGTACTAAAGTTGGAATAATTTTAAAAGTAATCCATAGTTTAGAAAATGGAACTAAAATTTTTGAACTTAAATATATTATACCTACTAAATTTAAATCAAAATTTATGATTGAAGATCCACATATATCTGGTAAAGTATATTTTACTAAATTTGGTGATAACCAAATTAAAATGAGATTTTTGCATAATGGTAAAGAGGTGCAAGTGTTTTTAAATTCTTATAAATTAATACTTAATTCTACCCTAGGAGAAAGACTTATTGGGGTTACCACTTAGCAGTGGTTAACAACCTCTGATTAGTAACAATTTTTAATGTTAGTAAAATAATTGGAATGTATACTAATAACCTTTTCTTTTTTTTATTAAAAATAAAATTAAATTTGACAACATAGTTGATTTCATATCAAAAAAAACGCAATTTACTGCAGATTTAAGTATGGTTTTTGATTGGCATTATAGGGCAATTCAATATGAGTGATTTGGAAGCAAAACTTAATAATAATTATAAGATTCTTAAAAAAAATTAGACAATTAAGATAGTTATTTTAGAAGATTCTAAAATTAAATTAAAGTTTTTAAAAAATATTTTTTCAAATTAAGTATGTGGATGAATACTAACAAGGAGATTAATTAAAATGAAAAATTTAAGATTTCTGGTAATTTTTCTTACTTTTTTAGGTGTAATGATTTGTTATTTAGATAGAACAGCTTTGAGTTATGCTATAGTACCATTAAAAAATGAATTTCATTTAAACAATGGACAATTTGGGATATTGCTTTCTTGTTTTGGTTTTGGGTACATTATAACTAATATATTTGGTGGATATATTGCAGATAAATTTGGCTCAAAGTTAGTGTGGGGCATTGCTGGAATTACTTGGTCTTTAGTAACTATTTTGTTTGGTATGGCAACAGGATTTACTTTTTTAGTCTTTATGCGTGTTTTATTAGGGTTGGCTGAAGGGCCAGTTTTTCCTTCTGTATCAAGAACCGTAGCAGATTGGTTGCCACTTAAGGAAAAAAATATAGCACTCTCTCTTGGGTTGATTGCTGTGCCTATATCGGCTTTGATTGGGGCGCCAGTTTCAACTTATTTAATAGTAAATTTTGGATGGCAATATTTATTTTATATACTAGGCACTTTTGGTATTGTTTGGTCAATAATATGGTTATTGTTTTATACCAATAAACCAATTCAACACAAATTAATTTTAAATCAAGAGTTAGAATATATAGAAAATGGTAAGATAGAAAATATAACAGTAAATAAGAGGAATAATAATAAAAAATTAAAACAGTTGTTGACAAATAAGACATTTTTAATTAATTGCTATGCATATTTTTGCAATGGTTATATGAAATTATTTATTATTACTTGGTTGCCAGGCTATATTATTCAAACATTTCATATAAAACTTAAAGATTTAGGTATATGGCTGACTATTCCATGGTTATTGTCAGCAATCTTAATGGTTCTTAATGGTTGGATAGCAGATAAAATATTCCAAAAGACCCGATCCTTTAGAAAGTCAAGAAGTTTTATTATTGCAATATGCCTATTTCTTACGGGTGTATTTTTGTTGCCATTGTGTGATGTTCACTCCGTTGGTTATGCTATAATTTATATATCTATTGCAACTGCATTAACCTATATGCCAGATAGTTGCCTTTATTCAACATCTTCAGATTTAGCTCCAGGCAATGCGGGATTAAGCATTGCTTTAATGAACTCATGCTTAGCTTTTGCTTCAATTATAGTCCCCATTATTACAGGTTATTTATCTTTAAGCACAAATAATTTTAAATTACCAATTTTAATAATAGCATTATTAAACCTATCAGCAGGAATTTTAGTTATACTTTTTCATAATCCAGATAGAGATATCAAACTTATGAATGGGTAATATAAATACCAAAATGATTGTATTATAAAACAACATTTGAAATTTATTAATAAATTCTTTACCTTTTAACAGTAAATGATTAATTTTTTATATCTTAATCCTTGGATAAAAATAATTTTATCTGATTTTAATATTATTGTATCATGAAAAAAAAAATGTTCTTATCTTTAATCAGCGTTAGTTCTATGACATTAATATCTCGGATTATAGGTTTTTTAAGAGATGTTTTAATTGCAAAATATTTTGGAGTTTCTGGGGCAACTGATGCGTTCAATGTTGCCTTTAAACTCCCAAATTTTTTAAGAAGAATATTTGCCGAAGGTGCTTTTTCTCAAGCATTTGTACCTATATTATCTGAATATAGAAATAATAAGTCACAAGAGGAAACGAATAAATTTGTTTCTTCTGTAATGGGGATGTTATTTTTAATATTATTAATTACTGTTTTAATAGGGATAGTTTTTTCAAGTTATATTATCCTAATAACATCCCCTGGTTTTACTACTAATATTGTTAAGTTTAATTTAACAGTTTCATTATTAAGAATTACATTTCCTTACATTTTATTTATCTCTTTAGCCTCTTTAATAAGTGGAGTTTTAAATACATGGGGAGTTTTTGCTATTCCATCTTTTACTCCCACAATTTTAAATCTAACATTTATTTTTTTTATAGTATTTTTTAATCAAGCATTTCATCCCTCAGTACTATGTTTAGCATGGGCTGTATTTATTGGTGGAATATTACAGTTATTATTTCAAATTCCTTTTTATAAGAAATTAGGGTTTAATTTAAAACCTATTATTGATTTTAAAAATAAAAATGTACTTAGAGTTATAAAACTAATGTTTCCTGCAATATTTGCAGTGTCAGTATCACAAATTAGTATGATTATAAATACGATATATGCATCATATTTACAAACAGGAAGCGTTTCTTGGATGTATTATGCAGATAGATTGATGGAGTTCCCAACTGGTGTTTTAGGTGTTGGATTAGGAACGATACTTTTACCAAGTCTGTCAAAGTATTCTATGTCAAATCATCTACAATTTTCAAAGACATTAGATTGGGGTATTAGATTATGTTTGTTATTAGCGGTGCCTGCTACAGTTGGTATTGCTATGGTATCCAAATTATTAATTGTAACTTTATTTATGCATGGTAAATTCAACTCATTAGATGTAATTATGACACAAAAAGCATTAATTGGATATTCTATAGGGCTTATTGGTATAATTTTGGTTAAAGTTTTAGGCCCTGGGTTTTATGCCAATCAAGATATCAAAACCCCTGTTAAAATAGCTGTACTAGTATTAATTTGCATTCAATTTATGAATTTCTTATTTATCGGGCATTTAAAACATGCTGGTTTAGCTTTGTCTATTGGATTAGGAGCCTGTATAAATGCTGGGGTTCTATGTTATTTATTAATTAAAAGAAAAATATATACTCCTCAACAAGGATGGGCTAAATTTTTGATAAAAATAATACTTGCTACAATAATAATGTGTGTAACAGTTTTGATTGCTATGAGATTGATTAATTTATCTAATTATACTTCTAATATTAAGAATCTTATTGTATTAGCATTATATATAGTTATAGCTAGTTGTTCTTATTTTATAAGTTTATTTATTTTAGGTATTAGGCTAAAACAATTTACTAGTATGGAATATTAAATGCAATACTTAAGACATAAATTAAGTTATGATAAAATAATACCTTTTTTTATACGAGATATAAGTTTTTTTATAAAAATAGTAACAAGTGGTACAACCTGTTCCATTTAATTTTTTAACAAATTTATTCAAATATATCAAAACGATATAAATTTTAATCTTGAAAATATAATCCAACTATAATTTTATTTTAATAACTATTCTATTAACGTATCCTCTCCAAAGTAGTAGGTAAATTGCAAAAAATAGACACCATTGTATAATAAATTTTTCAAAAAAATTATATATTTTTGAAATTATTTTTTATTATTGTGATTTTACAAATTAATGAACTAATATTTGAAATATAACATCAAAATCGTCATTTA
>CANGJN010000104.1 GCA_947454215.1 Neisseriaceae bacterium
AATAGCAATAATACAATTTTTAGGAAGTTTTGCTAAATTCTTTGTTTTTTTAAATTCTTTAATTTTTATTGAATTACTTGCATATAGTCCTATAGGTTCATTGTGTATTGCTACTAATTTTACTAAATTAGATCCTGTTTCAATATTATATTGTTGCAAGTATGCTGTTGATTGAAAATAATTTGCATCCAAACTTTTTTGAATCAATCCAGTATTTAGTTCCCTATAGCCATCAAATTCTTTTATAACTAGCGTAATTCCTTGCTTTTTCAAGGCAGGTTGAATAAACTTTAAAATTTGTGCATGAGGAATAGGATTTGCACCTATAATTATCGTTTCATCAGCTAATATAAATTTAGTGAAACAAGACATTAATATGAATATTAGAACCTTAAACATTATGTACCCCTTAATGCAAAATCAATTTATTAGTAATTTTATTATTCCTATATTATAACATAATATAAAAAATATTGCTAAATATTAATATATAGAAATTTATGAAAATGTTTATATTAGTGGTACTACAATCAGCAGTTATTAATATAGAAATTTTCATAACGATACTTTAATTACTAATTAGTGTTAGTTTTTCTTCTAATATACTTTTAAGAAAATTGGGTAGTTTTTTACTACCTAGGGACTTTTGTTTGGTTCTATATTAATTTTTAATAAATTACACCTTTACTGACCTCATTTTCAAAGGCTGATTGATTAATACTTTATCAATCCTTTTAAACTAAACCGTTTATATAGGTTAAAGACTCACTATCTTTTATTATAAGGCTAGTTTTTTTAGACATAATTTATTAATTCCTTTTAAAAATATAAAATATATCACTTCTTTCAATTAATAAAGAAAAAATTTGATTTACTCTTGACTGATTAAATAGTGGAAGTAATATAACTAGTGTGAGATTATCATTTTATAAAAAATATTTGCTGATTTATATCATTTTATGTTAAAATATGGTTTGTTTAATTTTTATATATTTATGTAATTTTTTTAAGGTTATCTGTTATGCAGACTTCTATTCATCCAAATTATAAAGAAATAACAGTTACTTGTAGCTGTGGAAACTCGTTTAATACTAAATCTGCCTTAACCAAGGATGTTATCCATATTGAAGTATGTTCACAATGTCACCCCTTTTATTCTGGTAAGCAAAGATTAGTTGACAGTGCTGGTCGTGTTGATAAGTTCCGTCAAAAGTATTCTTCATTTATAAAAAAATAAATTAAATAATAGTTAAATATTTTTATTATATGTAATTCTAAAATATTGTAAAATATCTAACTTTTTATTATTATGTTAACATATAATTCTCAAAAAAAACCAAAGCGAAAAGACATTCCTTGGATTTTATTTATTCTTGGCTTGATTTGGGTCTTTGGTACCTCATTCTTTCATTCTCCGTGGGAACCATTTGAACCTTTTGTCCTAGCAATAGTAAAAAGTATGATGGTAAATCATTCTTGGCTTATTCCATATATTTCTAAAACACCATATCTCAAGATTCAACCATTTTATTTTTGGATTTACTCAGTTCCATTAAAACTTTTTAATGTAAAAAATATTTATTATATAGCTAATATAATAAGATTAATAAATACATTGATTATTTTTTCAATTGTAATTCTAATGGCCAAAATAGGTTTAAATCTTAAAGCTTTTAAAAATGGAAGAACTGTCGTCTTACTATTAATTAGTACCATAGGTTTTATAAACATTGCTTATCAATTATCACCAACAATACTAGTTTTAGTAGGGTTTTGTTTATTTATATATTCCTTAGTTATGCATCGAGGATTACCTGGGATTTCAGGTTGGTTAATGTTTATTGGATTATTATTAAACTCTTTAAATTATACCATTGAATATGTGTTTATTTCTTTACTTGTTTTAATATTGTTGCCCATTTTAGATAATTTTTGGAGAACTAAAAATTATTTTATCACTATTTTAATTGGGGTATCCTTATTTACTTGTATATTCTATTTATACTGTAAACAATTGCAATTAGTTAATATAAATTTTTATCAATCTTGGAAGTACCAATATCTTAATGTATTCACTATTAAATGGTCTAATATATGTAATCATTTCATTAATGAAATAAAATTCTTATTATGGTATTTGATTCCAGGTTGGTTTCTTGTAATTTGGAGTATTTATAAAAGAAGAACTCAGCTATTTGAAGATAAGATAATTGAAGTTAGTTTTGTATTATTATTCTTATTTTTAGTTTTTTCATTATTAAATAAAGAATATGTAGAAGTTACAATATTCCCAATAATAATTCCTATCGTATTAATTGGTTCTTTAGAGGTAGATACTATTAGAATAAGTATTGTCTCTTTATTCAATTGGTTTGGAAATTTTGTATTTGGAACATTAGGAATCTTAATTTGGTTACAATATATTCTGTTATCAATAAATTACCATTCATTAACATTTAATATTGTATACAAATTTACACAAAATTATGTGTTTAAGTTTGATATTTATAGTTTTTTGTTAGCTATATTTATTACTTGCCTTTGGCTTTTTATGATAAAGAGACGACAAATAAGAGGGAGAGAATTAGTTACTAACTGGGCGAGTGGATCTACTTATATAATAATACTTTTTTTATCATTACTGTTACCTTGGTTTGATTCAATTTTATCCTTTAAACCTCTAGTTTTAGATAGTTATAAATATATTAATAAGAATAGTTGTATTTACACTAATAATAGCAATAGTTTGCAATCTGCCTTATGGTATTATTATGTTGACATTAACTTATCTTCATCAATTTATCAGTTAAGTCATCAATTATGCGGTCAAAGTATAATTTCAGTTAATAATTTAAGTGAAATTAATTCAGTGGATTGGAAGATAATATGGCAAGGAAAAAGACCAATTGATGCTAAATCTTATTATTATTTAATTCATAAATAATTTTGAATTTTAGTGAAAGTTATGATTTAATTATATTTTAGATAAAACTTTATATCTAATATTAATCTCTTAATGGAAAAACTTTGTTTGATTTAACTACAGGGTTTTTTTAATTTTATATAATACAATAAAGATAATGCAGATGATGAAAAAATATGTATTTTTAATTTCTCAAATTTATTTAATAAGTTTGGCTATATCTCAAGATAATAAAGTCTTTCAATCTTTTGAGAATGAGTATAATTTAGGATATTCATTTGAAGAGGGTGGATTGATCAATGGAAAGTCTTCACAAAGTACTTATTCATTGCAATCGTTAAATGTAGAAGTTGAAAGATTATTTAATAATAATATATGGTTAGATGCAAGTATAAATACAGTAACCAATTATAATCAAGTAAATCTTGGAAATTTAAATGGTGGTAATGGGAGCGGTATTGCTTTTGGGCAATATCCATTTTTACTTGGATTTAGAGTTAAGGTTGGTTATGGCTTTAATCTGTTAAAAGACAAACTACAATTATTGCCATATGGCTTTCTAGGTCGAGATAGCAATTGGTCTACATCGACAATTTTATCTAATGGTGGTGAGAATTTAACTAGGCAAAACTTCTATGATGGAGGTGTAGGTGTTAGATTAAGTTACATAGTAATCAAACCGTTACTTTTATATCTTGATGAAAGTTACATTTATAATTGGGATAACTCAGGTGCAATAAAGTCTATTCAAACAGATAATTCATTTTATGGAAAGAGTTTTGCTGCTACAAATTATAATTTTACTTCAACAATTGGAGTTGTATATAATGTGTTTAGAAATTTTCAGTTAGGAACTAACTTTTATTGGACAAATTATCAACCACAATCTAATATTGCTGGTATAGTTTATACTCCAAGTAACACTTATGGCAGTATGCTAAGAATTGGATTAACTTACTAAGTTAAATAAAGTTTAGCCGAGAAAAATCTAATAAAAAATAAAGCAGTCAAACTTGTCATATAGGTACTTAAAGTTTAAAACAGATTCAAATTCAATTGATAATACTAAGAAACCTTATTTGTTTTATGAGTGTAATGCTAGGTTACATAACATTAAACAAGTAGATATTACGAAGACATTTATATCAAAAAATTTATAACTAAGGATATTATACCACACGGCATGAGTTATGGTAATGATTTCAAAGTGCTTTATTTATTAGGTTTATTAAACAATAAAAATATTAAGAATAAACCAGATTGGAATACTGGTAAGCCATATTTTACTGTAGGAAATGTGAATTCATTATGTAATGCTGTAG
>CANGJN010000105.1 GCA_947454215.1 Neisseriaceae bacterium
ACAGGTATATGTTCAAATAATGGCTTTAAAAAATAAACTATTAAAAACATTGACAAACTATAAAAAATAACACTTAATTTGGTTTTACCACCAAATACAATATTAGCCTTAGAACGCGTAATTAAAGTTGTTATAGGTATTCCACCTAAAATTGACACTAAAATATTAGCAACCCCATTACTAATAAGTTCCTTATTTGGATTATAGGTATTGAATTTATTAGTTAATCTGTTTATAACATCTAAGGAAATAAGTGCTTCTATTGAAGACACTATAAATATTGCGAATCCACTTACAATTATATAATAAAAATCATTGTATAAATTACTAAAATTTAAATTTAATTTGCTAGGCAGTAAAGTAAATAGACCTACTAATTTTAACTCTTGCCAATTATTAAAATATACTATCAATGATGGTATAGATATACTTATAATTATACTAGAAACTAAATTTAAAAAAAGTGGTAGTACTATTAACAATAAAATTGTAAGTAATAAAATATATATTATTTTAATATCTACTATTTTAAAAGTTTTAATTATTTCTATAAAATTAAAATAATGAATGTGAGTAATTGATACATGAAAAATATTCAAAATTTGGTAACATAAAATTATAGTGCCAATTGAAGAAATAAACGCATATAAAATAGATTTGGGGATAAATTTACTATAATCTCCAAACTTAAATAAACCACATATAATTTGCAATAGTCCACAAACAATTCCAGCCAATATTATTACGCTAAATCCATAATTATAACCTGTTTGATAAATTATTACTGTCATTGCAATTGCAGGACCTGATATTCCTAATTTATTTGAGCCAAGTAATCCTGAGATAAACCCTGCTATAACTGCAGATAAAAATGCCATTTGAAATGGTACATTACACGCAAAAGCAACAGCTAAGGATAAAGGAATAGATATAATGGCAACACATAAAGCAGCAAAAATATCATTAATATAAAAATTAATTTTTAAAAACTTTACTAAGTTTTCATATAAAACTCTTTGATTAATCATAGATTTCCTTTAATTTTAATCATATACTTAATTATATTTATAATAGTAGAAATTTTTTGATTTATAAACAGGTATCAAGAACTAATTTCAAATTTTTAAGCATAAAAATACCCTCAACCTTAAAATTATGAAATAGAAATTATTTTCATCGCAACCATCATTATCTTTTTTACAAAATGATGCTGTTTCTTTTTTTTATTTAATACTCTAATCTATCAATAATAAAAGATTTTTTGCGACATTCTGTTACATCAATAACACCGAAGAATTTAATTTCAATGATCTTGAAGTTATATCTTTTAATAGTACTTTACAGTCAAGTTTAATAATTTTATTTGCATATAATTCAGAATACCTAAATTGGTCACTAATACTCTCTTAAGTATTTTAGTGTTTAACTATGTATCCTCAGACTGAGGTTTGTTTTTGCACATTTTTGATGAAGTTTATTATAAAATTTGTCGAAAAATTTTTCTATTAAATTAAAATGTTTTGATATTCAACAAAGTCTTCTCATCTAATTATTGATATAAGTCTTTTATAATTAAAATATGTATGTATTTTATCATATTAATAGTTACAATACACACTAAGTTGGTGATATAATAAAATTAAATTTAATTATAATCTATAATGAATCTTGAATATTCATTATTAAATTAATTATTTATCTGATGTTTAGTTAGTTATGAGGGGTATATTAAAATAAGATTATTTTTTAATGAATATTTCTCTTAATTAACATTTAGTTTATGATTAGTTTAGGTTGAATTATCAATTATTAATAACATATCCACATTTTAATTATGAGTTATCTTCCTTATAACAGATATTGTATTATCTTCTGCTAATGATGTCCATAATTTATTCTTAATTATTTTCTGTTTCATAATTGCAAATAAACATCCAGTTGGATTCAATTCTGTGAAAAGGCTCGTAATTTAATAATAGAAATATTTTCTGGTACTGTTTTTGAATCATTCCATAAAGCACCATAAGCAATTATTGGTATTTTTTATTAGGATTATCTAATGATAACTCATTTAGGAATGTAATCATACATTGAGAGTCAACATTTGTCTAAATTAAATGAAAATGGTACCCAGTGGTGCTATAAGCAGAATAAAGATAGAAATTTTCATAATGATATGTCAACGGTAGTAATTGTTCCACAGTCAAACCAATCATAACCTATATTTGAGTGAGTGCCAAATCTTGATTCATCTATAAATAAAACTAAATCGTACTTACTTTCCTTAGTGTTTTCATTAACCTCTTGTATAAATTATTCATGTGTTGCCCCATCTTGTTCATGATGTTTTGGCCTAGGATAGATATATCTTAAATTAAGATTATTTTTAAAATAATTATGTAGTGCACTTTTTTTAATATCAGGATTAAAATTTTGTTAGAATTTAATTACTAATTGTGGTTAATTTTGATTTTCTATACTTTTAAGAAAATCGAGTAGTATCATTTAAAATAGATTTCTTCTCTCTAACTGGTAGAATATCGTTTGGATCTATATTTTGTTTTATTTTTTCCCCAACTTCTTATGATCCATCTATTAATTTTTAGTAAATTATAAGTTTATTTATCCCAATTTTAAAGGTCGCAATCATTGGCTTATACTTTATCGTTCCTTTTAAATTAAAACCTTTACCACTTATAAGAGTTAAATCTTCAGTATCTTTGTTATAATTGAACTTTTATTAGATATAATTTATACTTCCTTTTAAATATATAAATTATATCATTTTTTTAATCAAAGAATGGAAAATTTGATTTACCCTAGTTAATTAAAATGTGGAATCGGTATAATTTTTTTCACTCAAATCCTTCATCTCAAAATCATTCGAGGGTTCTCTTTTCTCCATTTTAGGAGAATGAGACATACTATTTATCGGTTCATCGTATAATTTATGTTTAAAAAAACCAACATTCGATGCCGTAGCTTGATGTAAATCTATATTTTTACTGTCTAATTTATGTTCAAAGAATCTCAATTTACTAAGTTCATAGTATTGAGATAATTTATCATTTTTAGTCTTAAAAAATAAATTAGGATATGAACATCCACTATAATATTCTTCTTGATAATACATACCAACAAGTTTTATCTTTTCATGATAAATATATAAATAAGGTTTATCTTCCAGTAGATATAAATCATCTTCATTATATTTTGTTATTAATAAGGCGTAATATAAAATAGTGTCATTACTTGATGGATAAAAAGAAAAATATATATACTTCTCATCTTTATGTGCTTTTATATATTTTTCAAAATCTTCACAACTATAGATTTTTTTTACCAAATGATGTTTTATCTCATCTAATGATCTAATTGGAGATTCATATTTATAAAATATTATATCTTCAAGAGGAACTTTTGATATTCTAATATTTATTTGAGAATTAATTTTCTCTGATCCAAAAATTAATTCATCATTTTTACACTTACTATAAAATATTAAATCTTTACCCTCTTCATTTCTTTCTTTAAACAACATAAAACTTTGATGTTTAGGAAGATAATCATATCTAGCAACTAAATTTAGATAACTATTTCAAGAATTTTTAAAATATGAACCAAGAGACTTTACTTTGTAAATCAACTTTCTATATTCTTCATCCTTTGTATATCTATTAAAATCTGTACATGTTTTTATATCAGCACCTACGTGATGATATGTTAATCCCATAGAATCTAAAAATTTATTATCATCAGGAACAAAAAAAAATTATATCTTGCAACTTTAAGTGAAATTTATCATCTGTATGGCTAATGTGATAAAAATCTTTAATTTTCTTAATATCATTAGATATGTCATTAATTGGCTTGAAATCATCAATTTATTTTATTCTAAAAATTAAAATATTATCATCTTGTTCACAACCTAAATGTTCAAATCGTATACTAGTATTTATTTTTCTGAATTCAAACAAAATTTTTTGTGGTATCACAGTTCCTTATTCATTATACAAAGCATAATATTCACTCTTAATGTTAAAATATACATACCTATTAAGTAACAATTTTTTATAATTATCATTAAATAATTCACAGGTTGTTAGTTTTTTTATTAAAATAACCACTATTATTCAAAAAACTTGCATTTGTAATCATTAAACCTAGTGAATATGTAGAACAATATAACATAAT
>CANGJN010000106.1 GCA_947454215.1 Neisseriaceae bacterium
GAATGTCGTGATTAAAACATTCTTACTATTTTTTTTATTTAAAAGTTTAACTCTTTCTAACATTTCATTTGCAGCTTTATTAGTAAAAGTTATAGCAACAATTAATTTATCTTCGATATTGAATTTATTAGTCCAAAATATAATTTTCTCTGTAATTACTTTTGTTTTACCGCTTCCAGCTCCTGCTAATACCAATAAAGGTGTGCTAAAGTGTTGAATTGCATCTATTTGATTTTGATTTAAATTTAAATGGGACAATTTATTCAAGTTTTAATTCCTTATTTATGGTAAAATTTAATATTAAATTATTTTAGGAAATTAATTATTATGGCAAAATATGCAATTGGTGATATTCAAGGATGCTTTGATGAATTTAGTTCTTTATTAAATAAAATATCATTCAATCCCAGTGTTGATCATTTATATATAGTAGGTGATTTAGTTAATAGGGGACCGAAATCTTTACAAGTTCTTGAGTATATATACAACTACCAAGACAGTATTAGTATAGTATTAGGAAATCATGATATATATTTAATTGGGAGGTATGCAAATGTTTTATATAAGGCAAAAGAAGATACCCTTGACAATTTATTACTTTCAACAAAAGCATCTAAGTTAATAGATTATTTAAGAAGATCTCCCTTAATTATTAAAACAGATAAATATATTTTTGTACATGCAGGAGTATATCCAAAAATTAATTTTGATACTCTCTTAACTCTGAGTTTTGATGTAAATAGTTTACTTATGTCAACTGTATACATGGATTTTATTAAAAGTATATATGGTAGTCAACCAAATTATTTCAATGAAGAATTATTGGAGCATAGAAAACTTAAATTTGTAATTAACTCTTGTACTAGAATGCGATTTATTAATAAGAAAAATTTCTCTTTAAATTTGAAATATAAAGGGGAGATAAGTAAATCAAATGATTCTCTTATTCCATGGTTTGAAATTACTCCTGATAGTAACATAAATCAAAAAATTGTTTTTGGTCATTGGGCATCATTAGGTTATTTTAAAAATAATAGATGTATTGCCATAGATACAGGTTGTGTCTGGGGTAAAAAACTCACGGCTTTAGATTTAGACACAGAAGAAATAATTCAAGTATAGGTCCAGATGCTAAAATCTTTAATTTTGAAAAAACTTTTAATACCGATCCAAGTTGATAGTAATTTAGAAGTTAGAACTTAGTTAAATTATATGTATAATATCTATTTAAAGTAATGAAGGTATTTTTTTTTCCAATTCGAACATTGCCTTTATACATATCTAGAGTATAATATAAATCGTTATATTTAACCTTATATAAGATTTTATATTTAGTTTCATTTATTATCATATTTTTGTTAAGTTCAATTTCCATAAAACTTTTATCATATTTTGCATATTTTAATTTAGTTAAAATAGTTAATAACTCTTTTCCTGTAATAGTTTTATCTTCGCTTTCATTATAACCTTTTAACTGATAGTCTTTATTTATATTAAAGGTAAAAAACCAATATTTATTATTTATCCTAATTTTGTTTGGATTTATATTTAAAATATATTCTTTAGCATCAAAATCTTTAATTTTTAATAATATTTTTTTGTTATCAAAACTGTTGGTGTGTATGATGTACTCTTTGTATAATAAAACCTCAATATAATCATCATCATATATAGCAAGATTAGATTCTATTAATGCCTTTAATAAGTCATTTCCAGTTAAACTTATTTGAATTGGTTGGTTTTGATTTTTATTAAGGTGTATTGGTTTTACTTTAGTTAAAATTATAGGTTGAGATTGGAGTTTATTCATCTTAAGATTAGATGGGTTGCTGTTTTTTGATATAGTTGGCTTAGATTTTATTGGAACATTAACAGTCTGCTTTTTATGATGAAAATTTAAATACAAAGCAATAGCAATGGCAATGGCAATTATTAAAAAAATCATCTTATATAAGTTATTCTTATAAGATGTTAAATTTTGAGGGTTTTTTTCCTGATCATTTAAACTTGAAAATGAATAGGCAACTTTATCTTCGAATAATATTTTTTCATTAGAATTATAATTATTCTCCTTATTCTTATAAAATGTTAAATTTTTTTGGTTTTTTTCCTTATCATGTACTATTGAGAATGAATTGGCTGTTTTATTTTCGATTAATATTACTATGCTATAATCATAATTACTCTCGATTTTTTGATTTTTTGGAGAAACTGAGTTAACTTGATATTTAATTATATCAATTATGTCTTTGTTTATATTATTTTGATTTAAAAAATTATCAATGCATTTATTAATCTCGTCATTTATTGTCACAATAATTTTAATATTTTTTATAATACCATATACTACAAGCATTGCACATAAATTATTAATATCATTTTGATTAATATTATTTTGATTAATTATATCATTATTTTCATTATTTGATAAACTTTCTAATTTATATTCTTTGATAAGTTTGTCGTCTAAAATATCATCTAGTTTTTTATTATAAAATGTAAAGATGTTTTTTTTTATGTGGGTTATTGCTTTTTCAAAATTTTTTTTATTTTCCCTATTTCTAGGATTTGTTTTGTTTTTATCAATATGACTTTTATTCTCCACCATATACACAAACTCTTTTGATAATTTATCCCAACTGCTTCCCTCAAAATTAAGTTTATCCTGCTGTAATTCTTTTTTTTCTTCTTTAGACATTTCCTCGAATTTTTGGAGTAATTCTTTCAAAGCTTCAGTTATTAACTCACAATTTACATACTTTCCATTTGTTATTATCATTAAATTATGAAAATAATAAGATTTTGATATCCCTTCTTCTCTAATTTTATGGTCTTGTTTTTCTTTATCATAAGTGATTATGTCTATATAATCATTTATTATTTGCTCTTTATCCATAGTCTTATATGGTATAATAATCTCAAGTTCATTTCTATCCGAACTAGTAGAATAAAAATCTTTGCTAGGCATCTTAATCTCTTTAAATTCGTCAGGGTTTAGTTTATTATCAGTTATGAAATATTCATTATTATTTAAATTTCTAAATCTAACTGGTTTTAGATAAGAACTGTTATCAATTTTTATACTCGTATCTTCTTCAATTAGAAGGTCTTTTATCTTTTTATTAATTGCTTTGTTAAGAAAATAATATGCAGATGAATCACTGATTTTTTTATTGAGAAGGTAAATAATATGGTACTTGAAAATTTGATCATTATTAAGATTACTTGAAAAAGAATGATAAATAATAGTTGGTTGCAGATTATTTTTATTTAATAAAGTATTAACATCATCAATTTTTAATTTAGTAGAATCGATATCTATCCAACAATAATAACTATAATCAAAATTTTCAGCAGAATAGTTTTTTTCAGTTTTAAATATTTGATATCTAATAAAAACCCCTTTTTTTATTTTCTCTATCAAATCTTCATGTGAATATAATGGAGTATTGGTGTTGTTTGATATTTTTCCCATTAATTCATTAAAATCATCCTTATTTTTTATGTGCGTATAATCGTCAGGATTATAAGTTGCAAAGATTTCGAGATTAGTTTTTAGTATTGAGGTTTCCAAAATTTTTTTTTCTGGGTTTATATTTCCTTTGAGGGTGTCATCAAGTTCATATGTTAAATTTTTATAATTTCTAGGAATTTCATATTGTGTTTGATTCTTAACCTCATTTAATATTTCATTTACTGTATTATCTGTTATAGTGTCCCAATTTCTATAATTGTATGATCTTATTAGGTCATGAGCTTTTTGATAACTCTTTAATAAGGTTTTTAATTCTGTCTCAGTACAAATATTATCATTAATTAAATTATATGCTTTAAACTTTGATATGAGAAATAATAGTCTTTTATATCGTCCTGTTCCATCAGGTTCGTTTATTATATCTGTAATTGTATTTTTTAATTTTTCTATTAGATTATTTGTTATATCTGACTTTTTTAATAAATGAATATCTTGATTGGTAGTTTTTTTATCTAATTTATAACTAATTTTATAATCACTTGGATTATTTACATTAACCTCACTATAATACACAGTACTATTTGGTTGCTTAGGTAACCATATTTGATTAATACTTTTACTTTTTTCATCAATTCTACAATCCCCTAAAATTTTAGATACTTTATCAAAGACATCTTCAATTATTTCCTTAATGGAACCTGTAAAAAATAAAATTA
>CANGJN010000107.1 GCA_947454215.1 Neisseriaceae bacterium
CAAGAAAAACCATGGGTTTTAGTAAAAAATGAAATTCAACTACCTTATTTACATCAAGTATGCACAGTATTGATAAATGCTTTTAGATTAATAAGTATCTATTTACAACCTATTTTGCCAGAATTAGTTGTTAAAATAGAAAATTTTTTAAATTTAAAATCTTTCGAATGGTCAGATTTAGATTATTTAATATATGGTAATAAAATAAATAAATATAGTCATATGTTATCAAGGGTAGAATTAAATATAGTAAAAAGATTAGTTGAAAATGTTAAAGAATAAAAAGATTGTTATTGCATCTAATAATCAAGGTAAGGTGGCAGAGTTTAAAGGCATTCTTCATAAGTATAATATTGAAGTTATTTCACAATCAGAATTAAATGTCCCTGAAGTTGAGGAACCATATTCAACATTTATTGAAAATGCTTTATGTAAGGCTCGTCACTGTTCTAAGATAACTGGTTTTCCTTGCATTGCAGATGATTCAGGATTATGTGTCGATCATTTAAATGGAGAGCCTGGTGTATTTTCTGCTATGTATGCTGGATTACCTAAAGATAATGTTAAAAATATTAATAAATTGTTATTATCTCTCTTTGGAAAAGAAAATAGAAATGCAAATTACTATTGTTCTTTAGTTTATATAACACATGAAAAAGACCCATGCCCTATAATTGCAAATGGAAGAGTAAATGGTGTTATATCTAATTTTCCACAAGGTAGTAATGGATTTGGCTATGATTCAGTTTTTTATATCCCTTCATTAAAAAAAACTATGGCAGAATTAAGTTTTGAAGAAAAAAATGAGTTGAGTCATAGAGTTAAAGCAATCAAAGAAATGGTTTTCAGGATATTTTAGTTTTAATTTATAATTTAATATCGACGAATAATTAGTAAAATTAAAATATAGATTTAGTGTTGATCTGCGATTTATGATTTATTGCCACTTATTTAAATAAAATATCAGATTATTTATTGTTACGTGTTTTGGAAATTAAATGGAGTTATCAGGAATATCCTAAAATAACCTATTATTTTCAATATTTTATGTTAACTCTTTGTTAAATTATATGCATACTTGGTGTTATAATAATTAGAATGCAATAAGCTTTAAATACATTAACGAAACTTTTTTCATTTAACAATAAATTAGATTAAAATTATATAGTGTTTAACTATTGATATTTTTTTTAATTGTATTTTCTATATTACTTTTCTCAAATGTATATGCTGACAAACCAGTTAGATGTAGTAATTTATTAAAACTTGGTACATATAAATTATTAGATAAGACCAATATCATTATTAAAAAACTGCTTATTTGGACTTCAAATATCTATTCCGGTATATTCCTGAAAATGGTATTGCAGTGTTATAAAATCCTGTTATAATAGAGGGTGGATTTAGAAGTGCAAGTCAAAAAATAAAAACTAACTTTAATAGATATTGATTCTGAAACAAATAAATCTACTTTACAAAATCATGTTGGGAATACTAATTTTGAAGATTCTTCTTCTCATGTTGTGTATAAATTAAATAGTAGTATTATATCTTTTGATAATGATCATGTACCATCTTCATCTGGCACAAAGAAAGACAAATACCGTGAATTAGTAGATGATTCCGAACCATCCACTTATTATAAACAAATACGATCTTCGGATGGAACAATTAAATACCACAGAGGATTATTAAAAGGTTCCATTGAAATAGAAGATGATTAAGGTTCCATCTTCATCTGGCATAAAGAGAAAACACGGACGATCAGCAAAAGATTGTATTAAAATAGAAGATGAATCTGAACCCTTATATTATACAAGTAAATATGAAAAAGATGAACAATAAACAACATCAATGAGAGGTGCAAGGAAGAGTTCACTCAAATAAATAAGTGTTATTGATATGATTAAAGTTTTATTTTTTATACTCAAAATAATTAAAAATTATTGAAACGCATCAATATGTTGTGATATTTTTCCTAACCACTAAATCAATATCGTAAAAATAATACAATATGTTAGATTAAAATTTATAGGGAGTAACTGAGTATTTTAATTAAATTACTAATTCGTGTTAGGTTTTTATAATATACTTATATGAAAATCTAGTAGTATCATTTAAAATAGATTTCTCACATAATACCTAGTCAGATCTTGTTTGGAACTATATTTTGATTGATTAACTCAACTGTTTTATTGTTACTTATATTTATTTTTAATAAATTACAAGTCTACTTGTTCCATTTTCAAAGGTTGTAATGATAGATTTATACTTTATCATTAAGTTTAAATTAAAAGCACTTATATTATTTAAAGACTTTTTTATATATAATTTATAGTTTATTTTAAAAATATAAATTATATCATTTTTTTTAATCAATGAAGAAAAAATTTAATTTATTCTTGACTGATTGCAATACGTAAACCCTATTATATAGTTCTCAAATATAGATATTTTATTTATTAATTTTTAAAGGAATAAATATGAAAAGATTTTTTTTGATTGTTTTTTTTATATTAACTTTCTCAAATGTATATGCACTCGAACCAATTAGATGTAGGAATTTATTAAAACCTGGTGTATATAAATTATCACATAATGTGAGTATAACTGTTTTACAAGTACGTAATTATTCTATAGATAGTTACATCGAGTATGATCCTAATAAGGAAACTCAAAAGTTAAAAAAAAAGGTAATATTGTTAGGTGAAATAAAAGATAAATTTGACAGAATTTATGACTTTATTACTTGCTCTGATAAAGATAAAAAGTCTTGGTTACAAAATTTTACTAATTTGCACCTGCATGTACTTACTAATAGATATCAATTAAATGGTTTTATTAAATCTTTTGATGAAAACATACCATATGATGCAGTGGATGGTCAAGACTCAATAGAAGATATGCATAGGAAGAGAACCCGCTGGGCATATAGAGAAGAAGATGGTTATGCTTCTGATAAGGATGTAGTAGAGAGACCCAGCATTTCTTTGAAAAAACAAATATTAGAATCAAAATATAAAAATACTAAATCTTTTCATTTAAACATACCAGATGAGGCAGTGGAGAGTCAAGACTCACGAGAAGAGATGCATAGGAAGAAAATCCGCTTGTCATCAAAAGGAGAAGAGAGTTATGCTTCTGATAAGGATGTAGTAGAGAGACCCAGCAGTTCTTTGAAAAAACTAATATTAGAAAAATATGAAAATAATAAATCTTTTGATAAAAACAAACCAGGTGAGGCAATGGAAGGTCAAGACTCACGAGAAGAGATGCATAGGAAGAGAACCAGGTTGGAATTACCAGAAGAAGATGGTTATGATGCTGATGAGGATGAGTAAAGAGACCCAGCAGTTCTTTGAAAAAACAAATATTAAAAATATAAAGTTACTACTCAGCAGTAGTTAATGCATTGATATCATTAGATAATTTTTTTAGAAAGTTTTCAAATTAATTTTAAATATCCTCATTATTACAGCATGTTTAAATTTAATATATCTGATAATCAACCTAATAATTCATTGCTGCTGAGTAGTAACAATATAACACAAACAAATGAAGATGAGTCAAAACCTCAGATATTTATTTTGTTCATAAAATAGATCATCTAAGCTCAATATTTTTTATCGAGATAAATTAGGTATGTACAAAGGCTTTTTTTATTTATAATAATTTATTTCTTCTTATTACATTTTAGAAGTTTTAAGTATAGTTTGGGATGGTACATATATTAGATTTGATCTGATAAGATAAACTACTTTCAACATATAAATAACAATTTGGGACAGAAAGTGGTTTTAGAATTATTAAGAATAATTTATTTTAAATTGATCCTGTATTCTTAAAAAAGCCATAAATAATTTATCTATTCTTAATTATAATAGAATTATGTCTAATGGTTTATAGTCTTTCAGAATAATTTCTACGTAAAAAAACTTGAAGAAAATAATGAAACTATTTCCTAATAGATAAATAAATCTAATAAAAGTTTACTACTCAGCTTTATTAAAATATTGTTTTGATTGTAAAAAATCAAAATTGACTAAATTGTATAAATTTTTATAATACAGTATTTATCATATTATTTAAATTATTTACTGAATAAAATCTATTTTCCGATTGAGATAATTATATATAAATCAAATAGTTAACCACTACTGAGTAGTAACAATAAAAGACATAGTATCA
>CANGJN010000108.1 GCA_947454215.1 Neisseriaceae bacterium
CAATATATTTTTAAAATTTATAATTTTGTTTATAACGCTATGGTATAATAAATTTAAATCTTATAACAATTTTTGTTTAATTTAATAACGATATTTTACTACATGTAGAAAATTTATGTAGATTTTTTTATTTTACCGACTACTTTGGAGTGGATACATAAATAGGCCTAAGTTCTAAATAATCAGTTTTTATAGTTCTAAAAGCCCTTTCAAATTGGGACAAACCTTTATACCTAGAATGTATAATTTCTTTAGTAACAGTATTTGGCAAATCGGTTATTAAACAATAGCAACCATCAAAACTTTCAAGTTATAATTTTTTTGCTTTATCACTACTTATACCGATAGTTCTATTTACTTCATCATAATTTGCCAAGATATAACTCAAATTCAATGCCTCACATTTTTTAACTAACTTTTTAAAGATTATTGACATCTTTGCTCTTTTATGTTTCGCATCAGATAAAAACTTATTACTTTCTTCAATAAATTTTTCTAATTTTATTATTTCTTTATCTCTAGTAGTCTTCCCCATGTACGTGCGGGTGTTTCTGTTACTTTAACTTGACTTTGGTTTTTTAAAAATTAAATATTGTTGCTATAAAACAATAATCAATTTGGAGATAAAGTTTTGCATAAGTCATTATTTATGATATAATAATATTAAATCAATAAATAATCTGCCCGGCATCCTGATTCGTCTTCCCCATGTACGTGAGGGTGTTTCTTTATTATATCTTTATGCGAAGTCTCTTAGTAAAAGTTGTGATATTTATTACTACTTAGCAATATTAACCTACAGTTTTGATAATAAAAAGTCAAAATTGACTAAATTGTATAAATTTTTATAATCTAGTATTTCTCACATTATTTAAATTATTTACTGAATAAATTATATTTTACGATTGAGATAATTATATACTAATCAAATAGTTAGCCGCTAATGAGTAGTAACGATTATTTACATAATTTTAATGAATACAATATCTGACTTAAATAGATAGTCATGTTTATGACATTATCAATTTTCTTCATATTGTTGTAAAACTATAACAACAATAGATTATATCTGCCAAATTAAAATAAAGTCAAAATTACATAAACTTAAAAATATGATTCTGGCGGTTTTATCAGTGCCCAAGTCTTCCTCGTGTAAGTGGGGGTGTTTCTATGAATCATAGTTTAATTAGTTTTGTAAATTTAGAGATAAGTTTTATTTAATGCAAGAGTTATTAAGAGTTGTCATTCCGAATAGTAATATTTTATCTAATAGTTTTTGAAATGTTTTTCGTGATAATTGGCAAATTGCCTCTGCATCGCTTAAATTATTGATTTTAATCAAGGTTTAAGATAAGTGAAGGTTCTAGTTAATAATATTAAAAACTTCATTAGTTGCTAAGGTCGTAGACGATGTGTCTTCCCCATGTACGTGGGGGTGTTTCATTTATTAAAAATAATAGCACTCGTAAATTATATTGGTGTTAAATTTAAATACTAATAAATGTTTTTATTATTTGAATTTAAGGTTATTGTATAAATCTATATTTGTCGTTATACCAAAAAACTAAGTATATTAACATCTTATTAATTTCATTTGTTATAGAATAAGAATGTTACAGATGATTTTAAAATTATTTTTGAACATATATATGATTTATCTGGTATAATAATATTTAAATAGTTTTATATTTTTTTAATTTTTATTTTGGAGGAGTTATTGTGTCTAGGGGATCTGTTAATAAGGTAATATTATTAGGTAATATGAGTGGTGATTCAGATATAAAATATATGAATAATGGTGAGGCTGTTATTAGTTTCAATATGGCTACTACAGAAATCTGGAGAGATAAAATTTCTCAAGAAAAAAAAGAACAAACAGAATGGCATAGAATAGTTGTATATGGTAAACTCGCAGAAATAGTTGGTAAATATGCTAAGAAAGGAAGCCAAATTTATGTCGAGGGAAGGTTAAGAACTAGAAAATGGCTTGACCAAATTAATCAAATTAATAGAACAGCTACAGAAATAGTGGCTAGCGAAATTCATATTTTGTCAAATAGAAATTCTCATAATGATGAAAATTCAGAACAAGATTTCGAAACCACATTTCAACATGAAAATAATAAAGATCAAGGAGCTGATTTTTAATTACCAACTAATTTGCCATGTTGGAGGGGCTAGGTCTTTATCTGGCCCATAATTAATATTGAGTTTTTTTTGTTCCGAAGGATATATATAGTAATCAGGTAAATATTTTCCATTTTCAACTTTTATCTTTGTAACTTGTCCGCTTACTCTACTTTCTTTAATAATTTTCTTGCCTAATTTGTCGTTATTTGTTGAGTTTACTGTAAGTGACTTACTACTATTTGTATTTTTTGTATTAAATGGTAAGGTTGTTGGTTTCACATTTGATTGATAATGAGTTGTTTTAACGGAATCACTTTTTTTTAATAAAGAGCAATTTGATATTAAACATAAGTTAATTAATAAAACCAAATAGTTATTTTTATCTTTCATAAATATCTTCTAAATAATTTGTTCATGCCATAAGAAACCTTTTTCTAAAAGAGTATCTCCACTAAATGGACCTCTAGAACCAGATATATATTGCTCTGGTTTTTCTTTTGAATTTTTCCATTTATCTAAGATTGGCTCTACCCATTTCCAAGCAACTTCTTGTTCTTCTTGACTTAGAAATAACTCTAATCTACCTTTTATTATTTCAATTAATAATCTCTCATATCCCTCCATTATCCTTTTATTTGCAACCTTAGTAAAATTTAAATCTAAAAAAACTGGCTTTAGATTATTTTCTTCACCGGGCTCTTTTGATAAAAAATATAATTTTATTTCATCATCAGGTTGTAATTTTATAACCATTCTATTAGAAAAATTTGAAATCTTATTAGGAAATATTTTTATTGGTAATTCCTTAAAAAATATTACAATCTCGGCATTATGTGTTTCTAATCTTTTCCCCGTCCTTAAGTAAAAAGGAACTCCAGACCAACGCCAATTTTGTACCTCTGTTTTTAATGCTACATAAGTTTCAGTAGTACTATCTTGAGGAATATTTTCTTCAGATAAGAATCCACAAACTTTCTGTCCATCAATTAATCCTTCTTGATATTGTCCTCTAACTACATAATTATTCAGTGTTGCTTTATTAAATGGTTTTAATGACTGAAGAACTTTTAGTTTTTCCTTCCTTATCACATCAGCATCCATAGAGATTGGAGATTCCATAGCAACAATACATAATAATTGAAGTAAGTGATTTTGTAGCATGTCTCTTAATGCCCCAATTTGATTGTAAAAACCTCCACGACTAGAAACCCCAATCTTTTCAGCTATGGTTATTTGTATACTTGAAATCCATTGTCTATTCCAAAATGCTTCAAAAATAGAATTACCAAATCTAATCGCCATGAGATTTTGGACGCTTTCTTTTCCTAGGTAATGATCAATTCTAAAAATTTGTTCTTCTCTAAATATTTTTTTTACATGTTCATTAATTTCTCTTGATGATTTTAGGTTATTTCCTATTGGTTTTTCTAAAATAATTCTTGAATTTTTATGATTTAGATTATTTATAGCTAAATTGGTACAAATTATCGTGAATAAATCTGGAGCAGTTGAAAGATAATAAATATTTATAATATCTTTATTTAAAAATTGATTTAGTTTTATATAATCACTGGATTTGTTAGCTTCAACCTGTAAATAAAAAATTAATTCAGAAAATTTGATCCATAAATCATTTTCTAAACTTAAATTATTATCTAAAAACTTTGCAGATACAAATTTTATGTAATCTTTTCTTGTATACTCTTTCCTACCAAGTGCAATAATTCTGCAAGAACTAGATATTGTTTTATTTATGAATGCAGTATAAAGTGATGGTAGTAATTTTCTAGTTACTAAATCACCAGTAGATCCGAATAAAACTAATTCAAATTTTGTTGATTGATTCATTTAACATTCTTTAAAAACAATTTTGTAAATTTAATTTTTGGAGAGAAACCTATTATGACAACTAAAAATTTAACTAGTGACATAGAAGAAATATTTGCTTTAATAATCTTGTTTAATAAATAAAATTGTTAAAGATTAAGGTTATTATTTTTTAAGTTTAAAAAATAATCATTCTAATTTATATTTCGATCTAGAAGTGTTTTTTAAA
>CANGJN010000109.1 GCA_947454215.1 Neisseriaceae bacterium
CTTTTAAAAATTTATTGTTCATGATTTATCCTTTATAATTCTTATTAAAAATCTTCATAATTAAAACAAAGAACATTGGGGTGAATATGGTTGATATAAAAGTAGAACCTATCATTCCTCCAATAATTCCGAGTCCAACTGAGTGTTGAGCGTTAGCACCAGCACCAGCAGCTAATAAAAGCGGAACAGCTCCAAACATGAATGCTAGTGAGGTCATTATAATTGGCCTAAATCGCAATGATGCAGCATGTAATGCTGCTTCAATTAATGTTTTGCCTTCTTCTTTTACAGAATAAAGGGCAAATTCTGATATCAAAATGGTGTTTTTAGCTGATAAACCAATAAGGGTTAACATGCTTACTTTAAAATAAAGGTCATTAGGCATTTTAAAGATGAATAACGCTATAAATGCACCAAACAAAGCAAAGGGTAGGGACATTATAATTACTAATGGAAGTGTCCACATTTCATATAATGCACATAAAATCAAATAAACCATTATCACACCTAATATAAGTGCAATTGTTGAAGTATCACCTGCAAGGTTTTCTTGATATGAAGGTCCAAACCAAGATATTGTATAATCGGTTCCTAAAACTTTTGGTACTGCTTGACGAATAATATTCATAATCTCGCCAGAAGTATGTCCTATAAAAGGATTAACAACTATTTGACTGGCTAAAAAATCATTAATACGAGTAACAACCTCAGCCCCAGTTTTATATTTTATATTAATAACGCTTCCTAGTGGAATCATTTTCCCATCAGCATTTTTAACAAAAATATTAGACAAAAGATGGGGGTTTTTTCTGAATCTATAATCGGCTTGTAAAATTACCCACCACAAATCTTCCCATTTAGTGAAAAAGTTAACATAGTATGTTCCAAAAATTGACTGCATAGTATTAAAAGCATCGGCATATTTTAATTTATATAAATATAATTTATCTGCATTTAATTCAATATTAATTTCTGGAGTATTAATATTATAAAATTGATTTGCAGATGCTACTTCTGGATAATTGTCCTTTAAATATTTTACCAGTTTTATAGAATCATCATTGATTTTCTTTACTGTAACAGTTTCATTTGCTTGTAAATAAAAGGTTACGCCACCTGTTGGACTAAGACCCCTAATTGGTGGTTGGTTGAATGAAAATCCTGTAATATTTTTAATTTTATGAATTATATTATTAGAATAAGCTATTGCATCATCAACAGTACCATTTTTTTTAGGCCTATCTTCATATGAATTTAGAATTAATGAAAATGATGTAGTATCAGTTTTTATTGTTCCATTATCAATTAAGTCTATCCCAGAAAGTTGAACTATCCTTTTAATTAAATTTAAGTTCATTAGTTTTTCTGATAAAGCACTTGCTTGTTCTAAGTTGTATTGAAATGAACCTGCTTGATTAACATGAGTTACCGTGTAGTAGTAACCTTGATCTTCTAATGGGATTAGAGATGTAGGAATATGAAAGATTAATAGGAACACAAATAATAATGTCATTAACCAAAATGATAACCCAAACTTTATATTTTCAATAAAGAATTTTACTATTTTTAAATATAGATGTTTAAATTTTTGAAAAAATAAATTAAATAAAGAGAAAAATTTACTAATAAAAAATATTTTAGATGAGGTGGTGTTCTCATGAAAATCTTTTAACAAAATAGCACACAATGCGGGGGTTAAAGTTAGTGCAACTACTCCTGACAAAACTGTTGAAATTGCTATCGTTGCAGCAAATTGTTTCATTAAGACACCAGAGAAACCATTTATAAATGTTACTGGAATAAAAACAGCGTTTAGTACCGCAACAACAGCTATAACAGGTGAGGCTACTTCCTGCATAGATTTAATAGAGGCTTCAACCGAGTTTAGTTTTTCTTCACTCATAATGCGATAAACATTTTCTAAAACAACAATCGCATCATCTACCACAATACCAATGGCTAACACCATTCCAAATAATGACAGAGTGTTAATTGAAATACCTAGAATATATGTCCCAGCAAAGGTACCTATTATTGATATAGGTATAACAAGGATAGGAATTAAGGTACCTCTTACATTCTGTATAAATAAGATAACAACTAAAAATACTAAAAAAAAGGCTATTATCAAAGTTTCAATTACAGCATTAATTGAAAGTAATACAAATTCTGAAGAATCATAATGATAGTAATATTTAATTCCTTTTGGAAGATGCTTACTGATATTGTTAAGTAAGTTATTAATTTTCTTTCTTACATCTAGTTGATTTGCTCCTGGAGTTAGGTACACAGCAAGTGTAACTCCATCTCTTTTGATTAATTTACCAGATTTAGGATCCCTAATATAAATTTTTAAAAATGAGTTATAATTTTGTGCATCAAGTTTTACTGTCGCTATATCTTTAATTTTAATAACTTGTGTGTTATCTAGACTTGTTCTTATAACTATATTTTTAAACTGTGATTCATTCGTAAGATATCCTGGAGAATTTATAATATAATTGTATTTTTGTCCATTTCCCTGCATTGGTTCCATAGCATTTTCACCAATTACCCAAGGCCAATTTTGATCTTTTATTGCACTGGTAATATCATTGATACCAATTTTATAATATGTCATTTTATTTGGATCTAACCATACTCGCATGGAGAATTGTCTTATACCAAATATAGTTACTACACCAACTCCTGGTATTTGTAATAATTGTGGGTAAACAAATCTTTGTAAATAATTACTAATATAAAATATACTTGGATTGCCACTATCAGAGTAAAATGGAATTACTTGAAATAAGTCAGGATTTTTTAGCCTCATTACAATTCCTTGTGCTTGAACTTGTTGAGGTAATTGTGGATAAGCTGTGTTAATTCTATTTAAAGCATCGGCTTCTATAGATTTTATATCTGTTCCTACTTCAAAATAAACATTTAAAGATACAGAACTACTTCCGTTAGAACTAGAAGATTGCATATACAGCATTCCAGGAACGCCAGACATTTGATCTTCTATAGGGGCTGCAACTGCATTTGCTATAGTTTCGGCATCAGCTCCAGGAAAGTTTGCGGTAATATTAATGCATGGTGGTACTATATTAGGATACTGTTCAAGTGGTGACACATACATTGATACAAGACCTGCTATTAGTATAACTATTGAAATTACAATTGATAGTACTGGCCTTAATATAAAGAATTTACTAAACATAGAATTATATCCACTATAAAAAATTTAATTATTTCATTTTTGTAGTATCGACAACTATTGTATCTCCATTTTCAACTTTTAATCCACCATTTATAATTATTTTATCTCCTTCATTAATTCCTTTTTCAATAATCCAATCATCTTCGATCATTTTTCCAGTGGTTATATATTTTTGAAATACTTTATTATGTTTATCGACTTCATAAACATATGCTCCAGTAGAATCTCTAAATATTGCCACCTGAGGAACAGAAAAAGTATTTACATATTCTGCACCAGTTAAATACACATGAACAAATTGACCTGATGATAATTTTCTTTTTAATTCTATGTTATTTATATATGCTCTTAGATTCCAAACGCCATTTTGAAGACTTATTCTCGTATCAGCAAATTCTACACTAGATTTATTATTAATCATAGTCCCATCCGCTAACTCAATATTCACATTAAATTTATAGCCACTTGGAACCTTCATTTTACCATCTAAACTATTTTTTTGGATTTCTAAACGATCGTTTTCAGGAACAGAAAACAGTATGTACATTTCATTTACTGAGTTAATTTGATTTAATACAGTAGTCCAAGCAGTTACCATATTTCCAACAGTTACCTGTCTTTCAGAGATATAGCCGTCTGCTGGAGCTAATACTTTACAATATTCAATATTTAATTTTTGTTGTTCTATATTACTTATATCCGTTTTAACATTACCTTCACCAGCTTTATAATTTATCTCCGCTGTTTCTACATCTTGTAAAGATACCGCATTAGTTTGGTAAAGTTTTTTATATCTCTCATAGATAATTTTGTAATTATCTAATGCTGCTTTATCTCTGACTAAATTTCCTTGAAAAGAATCTAGGCTTAGTTGAAATGGTCTTGGATCTATTTCATATAAAACTGTACCTTTTTTTACATAAGTTCCTTCTACATAGTTTTGTTTAAAAATTGCACCACTTACTCGAGGAATAACA
>CANGJN010000110.1 GCA_947454215.1 Neisseriaceae bacterium
AATTTTTGCTTTATTAAAAATAGATGATTTAATATAAGCGTACTCTAATAAATCATTATAGCGATCTAAATGATCATCACTTATATTTAAAACTGTAGCCACATCTATATTTAAACTTGAAATAGTTTCTAATTGAAAACTAGAAAGTTCTAGAACTATTACTTCAGGATGAGTACCCCTTTTTATACAATCTACATAAGAATCTAAAACTGGAACACCTATATTACCTGCAATTAGTACATCTTTGTGATTGAATTTACAAATCTCACCAACTAAATTTGTAACAGTTGTTTTTCCATTGCTTCCAGTAATTGCAATTATTTTTGAATTCCAATTTTGAATCATTCTCGCAAATAATTCTACATCACCAAAGATCATTTTTCCTTGAGATTTTAACTTTACAATTGTTTTATCAAAAACAGAAACTCCAGGACTTATAATAATAATATCAATATCATAAAAATCCTCTATATTAAACTCACCTAAATATAATTTATAATTTTTAAATCTATCAAAATTTGAAACAAACTTTCTTGTATCAAATATTTTTTCAATTTTCCAGTCCATATACTCTAAAAACCTGAGTGTCGATAATCCTGTTGCTCCACATCCTATTATACAAAATTTACTCTTTGATAGTTTTTCCATCTAACCTTACCTTAATTTTATTGTCGACAAAGATAATAATAATAGCATAATACTAATAATCCAAAATCTTACTACAATCTTATTTTCTCCCCAACCCTTTAATTCAAAGTGATGATGTATCGGTGCCATTAACAAGATCCTTTTTTTTCTAAGTTTAAATGAAAATACTTGTAAAATTACGGATAATGCTTCAAATACAAATAATCCGGCCATTATACCATAAACTATTTCTTGATGTAAAATAATAGAAATCGTTCCAAGTGTTGCACCAATAGAAAGAGATCCAACATCACCCATAAACACCTGTGCTGGGTATGCATTATACCATAAAAACCCTAGAGAGGAGCCAATTAAGGCACAACAAAAAACAACGATTTCATGTGCTCCAGAAATATGTGGTAACAATAAATAATTTGCAAAAATTTTATTGCCTGAGATATAAGCAAAAACAGCTAAACCAACTGCACAGGTTATAATAGGAAAAGTTACTAAACCATCTAAGCCATCAGTTAAATTTACAGCATTAGAACTACCTACTATTACAAAAAATGAAATAATGCAAAATCCAATTAATCCAAAAGGAATTATAAAAACCTTACAGAAAGGAATTATTAACTCAGTCAAATTATTATTTTTAATTAATTTTATTAAACTAAATAGTATTATAAAAGTTATTATTGTTAAAAAAAATATTTTAGTTTTTCCACTAATACCTTTAGAATTTTTATACTTTAATTTTTTATAGTCATCAAAGAACCCTATTAATCCAGTACTTAATATTGTAAATAGTAATAAATAAATATAAGCATTTGATAAATCACAAAATAAAAATACAGTTAAAACAACAGATAATATTATCAATACTCCCCCCATAGTTGTAGTCCCTGATTTTTTAAAATGATTTTTAGGCCCGTCCAGTCTTATCGCTTGACCGACCTTTAATCTTTCAAATAACCCGATAACTCTTTCACCAATTATAATAGAAAAAAATAAGGAAAACATACAGGCAAGTAATGCACGAAACGTAACATACTCAAATACCCGAAATGCACTGATATACTTTGAAATAAAATGAGACAGGTATAAAAACATATTTAATCACTTTACTAATTTATTAACAACTAAATCTAAGTTCATGGAATTAGACCCTTTTACTAAAACAGTAGCATTAATTGGTAAATTATCATAACAAAACTTTACAATATCATCAATGCTCTGAAAATGTTTCTTCTTTGAATGAAATTTATGGTGGGTATATTTTGTAGACTGCCCATATGTTATCAAAAAATCTAAATCATTTTCATTAGCAATATCTGCAATTTTTTCATGTATTTCAACCTCATATTTGCCTACCTCTAAACAATCACCAATTATTGCCCAATGTGGCTTTGGAAATTTTTTTAAGCTTAAAATTGCGGCTAATACAGAACTTAATGAAGAGTTGTAAGTATCATCAATTATATTGATGTTATTATAACCAATTTTTAGTTCTAATCTTCTTTTATAACCCGAATAATCTTCTAAACCATTCTTTATACTTGATAAACTACAACCTAATTTTAAGCAAACTGATATTGCCGCCAAGGCATTATCATAATTATGCATACCAAGGATTTTAAGTTTAAAATTTATATCTCCCTCGGCAGTACTTACTACTGCACCACTCTCGTTAAGACTACGGATATAACATAATGAATTTTCATGGTTATTACCATAAAAAACTACAGTAGGTTTTTTTAAATTAGAAGCCCATTGATCAGCATAACTTAATTTTTGATTAATTAAAGCAAATCCCTTCTCTGATAAACCATTGTATATCTCAAATTTAGCATCGGCTATATCGTTAATATCATTAAACTGAGCAATGTGTGTTAAAAAAACATTAATAACTATAGCGATATCAGGTTTTGCAATTTTAGTTAATTTATCTAACTCACCAGCATGATTCATCCCAGCTTCTAAAATAAGAATTTTATGATCAGAATTTAATCCTAGTAATGTTAAAGGTAACCCTATATGATTGTTATAATTTCCTTCTGTTGCATGGACATGATCTGAACCGTACTCCTTAACACATATATTTCTAATTAAATTTTTTACAGTAGTTTTTCCATTACTACCTGTTATTATAACACACTTTGGGTTAAATAATTGATGATAATTTTTAGCTAATAATTCCAAAGCTAATAAAGTATCCTCAACAATAATCAAATTTGGTAGACTTAATTCTAAAGAGGTGATGGCAGCACAAGATTTATTTTTTATAAAATCTTTAATAAAATTATTTCCATCTACATGGTTACCTTTTAAAGCAATAAACAATTTATTATTACCGTTATCTTTGCTACTTATTGTAACATCAGTAATTAGTAAGTCTTTATTAGAATTACAAGATAGTTTACCGTTACATAATAAAGCAACTTGCTCTAATAGTAAATTCATATTATTTTTTATTCCTTCAAAAACAGTAAAGCATTAAATTATAATTGGCAATATCAATTAGCATAATTTTTAAGATACACTATTTAAGTAGTTCTTAATAATTTAACATTGATAATAAAATTAAAATGGTTATACTTAATGAAATGATTAATTCTAGGTAAGATCAAGAGCTTATAAGTATAAAAAGATTTTAATTATATCATTATAAAAATTTGATTTAACAATATATTTTAGATAAACTTTTATTCCTATCTTTAACACTTATAAAAAATTAATAAATTAAATCAATATGTTGTGAAAATTCAATTTTTTGATAAACTTGCTTATTTTAGTTTAAAATTTAAAAATAAATGTACTTAAATCAAATATTTATCGCTATAAATTATTTATAAAAATAAAACTATAAAATTCCTCCAAATTGCTAAAAATGTTAACGATGGGTATTTAATTAAGAGAAAAAATTATTAATTATTGACTTATTATAACAAGGATATGTATTGATAGTCTTGATAAAAAATACTAGTAATTACTGATTGTGCTTCATGATTCAAAAACAGTACTATAAAATATTTCTATTACTAAATTACCTCAGGACCAACAAGAACCTTTCTTTGGATATATTAAACAGAAATTAATTATGGACATCATTATCATAAGATAATATCGTTTATAAAGCATATACTACTTAATCAAATAAGCATTTGTATATGAAACTATTGCTTATTTAAAAAGTATAAATGGGATTATTGTTGAAAATAAAATTATTATTTTTTCAATGTCTTATGTAACACCTATAGTTTTAAAACCATTAATTTTAATAAAACTATTTTAATAATTATTTATTCTTTTTTTATTTAATAAAATAAAGTTATTCAATATATTACATCAAAAAAGTTTTAGAAGTTGAAGGTGTTATAAGTGTAAACTTCAATATTTTATTATTTATCACAATTGAAATTTAGAGAATACTTCTTTAACTATATATTATACCATAAAACATTGTTATCAAAA
>CANGJN010000111.1 GCA_947454215.1 Neisseriaceae bacterium
AATTGTTTGAGTAAATCTTCTAACCCTGCACTTTTTAAAAAGGTTAATTATCCTATAAATACTGTTAAAAATATAACAAATCTTAAAGCCTTAGGTATAGGGGCTAATGGATATATATATTTACTACGTTTTTCTTCAATCGTTGTAGGAGCTTTAGAGTTTGGCATTCAAATTGAATTTATAAGTAAAGCAAGTAAAAATTTAGAACCATCAAGTGAACCTGTGATTAATCCCTCGGATATTAAAAACGATGCTAAATTTAAAACATGTAATTTATTATCATTTGATATAACAAATGAAACTAAGGAAGATTCTTTCTTAATAGCAGTTGGAGATAATGGTTGCCTTGTGCATAGAAGCGACAGATCTAGTTTATTAAATTATGAGAAACTTGAAATGCCAGATAAAAGAGAAATAAGATTAACTGGAGTAGTTATGGATAAAGAAAGGAAAAAAATATTTATTACTTCTGCTGATGGAAAAATAATTGATTTCCCTTATTCATTTGATGATGAAAAACTGTATCTACGTAGAGATGGTTCTAATATGAAAGTTCATAGTTTTGATGGTGTTAGATTTAATGGAATAGCTATTAACTCCAAGATGACGATAGTAGCTGTGGGTGATGATGGATTAATTTATTATAATAATCCTATTTTAGATAGAGATAAAATACATTATACAGATAATTGGCATATGATATCTGTAGATGGTCATAAAAATATAAAAACTATTCATGTAATAAATGATAGGTTTATTATTGGGGGAGAGAAGAGTCTTATGTATTACTCAGATGATGGTGTAAATTGGATAGAAAGTCAAATTCTATCAGTGTTATAGAATAAGTTTAATTTTATCAATGAGAAACTTATTTGATTAAATTTATAAAAACTATTTAGATTATAAAAATTGTAGCTCAAAATAAGAGCCACAATTTTTATAATAATAAGTTAGTACATGCCATCCATACCGCCCATACCACCCATGCCGCCCATACCACCACCAGGCATTGCTGGAGCGTCATCTTTAGGTAATTCAGCAATCATGCAGTCTGTAGTTAACATTAATCCTGCGATAGAAGCTGCATATTGTAATGCGGCTCTAGTTACTTTAGCTGGGTCAAGAACTCCTAACTCAATTAAATCACCAAAATCTCCAGTACTTGCATTAAATCCAAAAGCTCCACTTCCTTGCTCAACTTTATTTACTACAACACTAGGTTCTTCACCACAGTTTGAAACAATTTGACGTAAAGGAGCCTCTACTGCTTTTAATACGATTTTAATTCCAGCCTCTTGATCAGGATTATCCCCTTTTACCTTAGTAACTGCAGATTTTGCTCTTAATAAAGCAACACCACCACCAGCAACAATTCCTTCTTCAACCGCAGCTCTAGTTGCATGTAAGGCATCTTCTACACGTGCTTTTTTTTCTTTCATTTCTACTTCAGTTGCAGCACCAACTTTAATAAGGGCAACACCACCACTAAGTTTAGCAACTCTCTCTTGTAACTTTTCTTTATCATAATCTGATGTAGATTCTTCTACTTGACGTTTAATTTGTTCAACTCTTGTATTGATTGTTTCTTCATTCCCACGTCCATCAACGATTATAGTATTTTCTTTTCCAATCTCTACTCTCTTAGCTTGCCCTAATAATACTAGTTCAGCTTTTTCTAATGTTAAACCAACTTCTTCTGCAATTACAGTCCCACCAGTTAAAATAGCTATATCTTCCAACATAGCTTTTCTTCTATCACCAAATCCTGGAGCTTTAACCGCTGCAGTTTTTAATGTTCCTCTCATATTATTTACAACTAAAGTAGCTAAAGCTTCACCTTCAACATCTTCAGCTATAATAACTAAAGGTTTATTTGAACTATTAACCTGTTCTAATAAAGGCAGTAACTCTCTAATATTTGAAATTTTTTTATCACATAGTAATATAAATGGATTGTCAAAAATAACCTCTTGTTTTTCTACTTTATTAATGAAATATGGTGATAAGTATCCTCTATCAAATTGCATCCCTTCAACAACATCCAATTCATTTTGTAGGCTTGTTCCATCTTCAACAGTAATAACTCCTTCTTTACCAACTTTTTCCATAGCTTCTGCAATAATTGCACCGATACTTGTATCACTATTTGCTGATATTGAACCTACTTGAGCAATTTCTTTAGATGTTGTACAAGGTTTAGAAATAAGTTTTAATTGTTCAACTATTGCATTTACTGCTTTATCTATACCACGTTTTAAATCCATAGGATTCATCCCAGCAGCAACATATTTCATTCCTTCTTTTACGATAGCTTGAGCTAAAACAGTTGCTGTTGTTGTTCCATCACCAGCAACGTCTGCTGTTTTAGAAGCAACTTCTTTAACCATTTGTGCGCCCATATTTTCAAATCTGCATTTTAATTCTATTTCTTTAGCTACAGTTACGCCATCTTTTGTTATCAATGGAGAACCGTATGATCTATCTAAAACTACATTTCTTCCTTTTGGTCCCAAGGTAACTTTAACAGCATCCGCTAATACATTAACACCTTTAACCATCTTATCACGAGCTTCTAAACTAAACTTTACTTCTTTAGCTGCCATTTTTTTTATCCTTAAAAAAAATTATTTAGTAAAAATACCTAAAATATCATCTTCTTTCATAATTAAATATTCTTTGTGATCAACTTTAACAGTTTGACCTGAATATTTACCAAAAATAACTTTATCTCCAACTTTCAAAGATACTGCTACTTTAGTACCATTATCTAAAACTTTTCCATCTCCAACTGCAACCACAAGTCCCATATCAGGCTTTTCAGCAGCACTTCCAGGAAGAACTATTCCTGAACGAGTTTTTTCTTCTGCTTCAAGTCTTTCAACAACAACTCTATCATGCAAAGGTTTTATTGATACCATTTTTATTCCTTTTAAAAACATATTTTATAAAACAATTAATAACAATAGTTCTATATTAAATTTTAGAATATAGAACTATTTAAAACAATCTTATTATTTATATAATACTTAAAATTTTTTTTTCAAGTATTATATACAAAATCATATGTAAATATTTTTGCTAAAAAGGTTAACACATTGATATAATTATTAATATTATCTATCTTTTTTAAACTTTATCTAGTTTATGCTAAAATTTATAAAATTTGATAGTAAACTTTTATGCTTATAACTTAATATAGTAGTTAAATAATAATAAAAAAATTACCAAAAGTATTGATTTTTATATAACGCCATTAAAATATTTTTCAAGTATAGAAGTTATATTAAATTAAATATAAAATTTTAACATTTTTTATGTCAATTTTTTTGTTGTATTTAATTTAAAAATGACTTCATAAGTTGTCGAAGATACATTTTTTGATAAAATTTTATCCTCACTATCAAGTAATATTTATACCTTTTTCTTTTTTGCAGGAGCAGATATCTGTATTTTATTTTTAGGAAATAAATCCTAAACAAGGTATCTTTTCTCAGTTAACAAATACAATATGTTGTTTTGCTTTTGATTGACATCTTAATAGTTAGATAAATTTTTTTATATCATATTCAAAAATATGATAAACTTAATAAAGGTTTTGTATTGAGTATATTGTCTAAAATATATTAGCCTATAGTAATACCTTATGTTATTTGCAAAATGTATTTATTATTAAAAGAAAGAAAGTGTATAAAATAGAATTTAATTTTATTTGATTTTTTTCATAATTAACTAAAAAGCACATAAATAATAAATTTAATATTAATTTGTATTTAAAATTTTTATATAATATTTAGCAAAATTTAAATTTCTTATATCATTTAATTTAGTGTGTACTATAATAATTAATATGGTGAAATACATACATATTTTGTTATAAAAAGTTTTCTATAAGATCAAACTTAAGTTTTGTAGTAATAATTACTTTAGAGTACTTTCTCGAGGATCAAAAAACTTTTAATTTAATAGAAAAATTTATGTCGAATTTTATAATAAACTATACCCAACTTCACAGTTTTTTAAAAAAAACACAAGTAATACAGTAGCTTATTTTTTAAAAAATGCAAATTCGGGTACTACATCT
>CANGJN010000112.1 GCA_947454215.1 Neisseriaceae bacterium
CTATTAGATTAACACCACCAATTAAATTAACTTTAGAAAGAGCTATTGAATTTATAGAGGATGATGAACTAGTAGAAATAACTCCCAAAAATATTCGATTAAGAAAAAGACATTTAACAGAAAATGAGCGAAAAAAATTTAAAAAATAATTATTTTGGAGATTTGTTTTGGCCTTATTAAATATAAATAATGCTAGTTTGTCATTTGGAGAACATATTTTATTTAATGATGTTACTTTTGGTGTTGAGTTAGGAGAAAAAATTGCTTTGATTGGAAGAAATGGATCAGGAAAATCTTCATTATTCAAAGCAATTCAAGGAATACAAGAATTGGACCAAGGTAACATTACTATTAGTACCGGCAAAAAAATTATCGTAGTAAATCAAGAACCTAGTTTTTTGGATACTACCACTATTTTTAATGAAATATTTAGTGGTTTAGGAGATATTGAGACAGATGTAAAAAAATATTATTATATATTAGATGAAATTTCTGAAACCAACTCTTCTGAACTATTAGATCAATTAGATACAATACAAAATAAATTAGAACATATTGACTTTTGGAATTTAAAAAATAATATAGATAAGATGTTATCCGAATTAAATCTTAATAAAAATACTTTAATTGGGAACTTATCTGGAGGAATGAAGAAAAAGGTTGCGATTATAAAAGCCTTAATTGCTAATCCTGACATATTATTATTGGATGAACCTACAAATCATTTAGATATTTCTAGCATTTTATGGTTAGAAAAAATTATTAGTGAATTTAAAGGCTCTGTAATTATAATTACACATGATCGATATTTTTTAGATAAAACTGTAAGCAAAATTATTGAACTTGATCGTGGTAAAATAAATATATATCCAGGTAGTTTTGCAAAATATAAAGAAATTAAAGAATTTCAATTAAGTTTTGAAACTAAGATGAATAAGGAATTTGATAAATTCTTAGCCCAAGAAGAAGTTTGGATTAGAAAAGGTGTTGAAGCTAGAAGAACAAGAAATGAAGGAAGAGTTAAGCGACTTAAAGAGTTACGAGAAGAGAGGGCGAGAAGATCTGAAAAATTAGGTGTTATTAACTTATCTATTGACGCCTCTAAACTATCAGGTAATGTAATTGCTTCGCTAGATAATATTAATTTATCATTTAATAATAAAGTAATTTTAGAAAATTTTAGTGCTAAATTTTGTCGAGGGGATAAAATTGGATTGGTAGGTCCCAATGGAGTTGGAAAATCCACATTATTAAAAGTGATCCTCAACCAACAAAAAGTCAACAGTGGTAAGGTTGATATTGGCACTAAATTAGAAGTAGCATATTTTGATCAATTTCGCGATCAATTAAACGATGATGATATAATTGCTGATGTTATTAATCAAGGACAGGAATATGTAGAAATAAATGGTAAGAAAGTTCATATAACCAGATATTTAGAATCATTTTTATTCGTTCCTGAAAGATTTAGAGCTAATGTAGGATCGTTATCTGGTGGTGAAAAAAATAGGCTTCTTCTAGCAAGATTATTTTCTAAACCTGCAAATGTAATTATTTTAGATGAGCCTACAAATGATTTAGATATAGAAACATTAGATTTATTAGAAGAAACGTTAATCAATTATACAGGTACTGTATTTCTAGTAAGTCATGATCGTAGTTTTTTAGATAATATTGCAACACAATTATTAGTTTTTGAGGGTGACGGAAAGATTGTAGAAATTGTTGGTGGATATAGTGATTATTTATTGTATACTCAAAGAAGACAATTATTAGATAACAAGAAAATTGTAGAAAAACCAATTAAAACAAATGAATATAAAAACTCAAATACTCTCCCCACGAAACTATCTTATAAAGATAAACTTGAGTTAGATGCCTTGCCCCGAGAAATTGAAATTTTAGAAACTAAACAATTATCCTATAGAAATATTTTATCTGATTCAAATATATATAAAGAAGATCTAAATTATATAAAAAAAATAAAATGTGATCTAGATTTGGTAGAACTAGAAATTCAAGAAAAATTAGATAAATGGGAAAAACTAGAGAATTTAAAAAATTCTTTTGACAATTTAAAAAAGTAGAATACACAACGACATAATATCATTGTATATTCTATTTATAATAGAATTATTTAACTACAATGTTAAATTTCTTCTCTAAATCAGTAAAGAATGCACGAGTCTTTTCCATCTTAACTTGTTGTTCAAGTTGACTCTTAACTTTATCAAATGCTGGGAATGGAGTACTAGAACCAACTTTAGTATCTACTAATTTAATAATATGGAAACCAAAACTAGTTTTAACTGGCGTAGTTGTGTAAGAACCTTTTGTTAACTTCATTAATGCAGCTGAGAACTCAGGAACAAATCCTTTACCATCAGACCAACTAAGATCACCGCCTTTTGCTTTAGAACCTGGATCAATACTAAATTTTTTAGCTAAAGTTGCAAAATCAGCACCTTTGGCTAATTGAGCTTCTACTTTATTAGCTTCATCTAAAGTTTTAACTAAAATATGAGAAACATTAAATTGTTTAGTATTTTCTGCCTCTTTTTTCATTTCATTATATTTACTCTTAAGTGCTTCATCTGAAATTTTACTAACACTTTGGTCTTGCATAATTTGAGCAAATAACATAGGTTTAATTTCATCTAATTTACTAAGATATTGAGGTGTTTTTTCTAATCCTTGCTTCATTCCTTCTTCCAAAATTGCTTGTTGCATACCAACAGATTTTAGAACTTCAGTATAAAATTGAGGGTTAGATAACTGTTGAGCTGCCATTGGAGAAGCTTCTTTAAATCTATTTATAGAATTCTTAACAACGGCATCACTTACAACCTTACCATTAACATAAACCTTTAAATTCTGCATATTAGGCACAGCTGCTGGAGCTGGTGCAACTGCTGCATATGAGTTAAAAAAAGACAATGAAGCTGATAAAATTAAAGCTTTTATCATTTTCGTTGAATTAATCATATAAATTCTTCCTTAAAAAAAAATAATTCAATATTAATATACTAAATAAGCATTTTATCATAATTTAAAATAAAATGCAATATTATTTATAAATTTTTTTATTAAAAAAATATATAATTAAGAATTTTTTATAATTTTTTAAATAATCTAAGATTTATTTCTTGTAAATATCATCAAAATAATAATAATTCCTTATTTAATTTAACCTAATTCAACTTAAAGGGAAATTAGTAATTTTAGCATTAAAATAATAACATGAAGGTTCTTTAAATTATGCTATAATGATATTATACTTTAAAATTTACAATCTACCAGTAAAGCATACCGTGTTCAATCTATTTTTTTAAATTATAAACATATTTGGTATAAACCAATCAGCATATTATTTACAATATTTTTTTGCCAATATGTTTAATATTTCTTACTTTAATTCAAAATATCTTTCATTTATAAAACTTTTTGATGAAATATATTAAATAACTTGATTTTTTTCAATAAAAAACAATAAAATAAGTTTATTACTAAAACAAACATTATGTGATATAATTCTAATTTAATTTTTAGACAATATATTATAGTTAAACAAGAAGAATTACTAAAATTAATAGTTTTAAAAAATGTATGATGTTACATGCAGTAGTAAAAAAATAATAACTTCATCTTTAATAATAATTGAATTATTTAAAGTCACAAAAATTAGTTTCTACTCTTTAGTAGTTAATTCTATACATAATAAAATGGCTTATAAAATGTAAAGAAAAACATATTACTAATTTAAATGTTTTTTTATTTGCAGATTTTATTAATATAAAATTATCTATTGCCGCATAAATAAAAAAATTACCGGATTAAAAACAAATACAAATATAATCATAATATGTATTATATATTTTAAATAATCACAATAATGCTTAAAATTAAATTTTTACGCTAATTATTTGCGGTTATTAAACAAAATTAATAAGTTAAATTAATAAATCTTAGGAGAGTAAAGTGCAAAATTTTTTTTTAGGCATAAGTGGAAGCTTACGTAAATATTCAAAAAATACTGGATTACTTAGAACATGTCAA
>CANGJN010000113.1 GCA_947454215.1 Neisseriaceae bacterium
TAGTAAAAAAATTAAACAACAAAAATTTATAAATTAAAATTTTTTTTAATTTATAAAAATTATATCATATTTAAAGTTTATTAATCATTAAATTAATCTAGACCTTGGTTATTTTTTAAAGAATATCAAAATTTAAGAAAATAAATAAACCAATTAAAGAGTAAATTTGTAATAAACCTAAAGATATCAATTAACATTTTATTTTCATTAATATTATAAAAATTACTTATTTTCGTCTATTGAATATTAATAGATTAATTAATAGACTTCTATCCTAATCTTGTTTAATGATTATAACTAATTTAAAAATTTTGTTTCAATTACATTATAACAAAAAAATTATTTATACTACGAATTATTTAACTGAAATATATGCTCGTAGTAAATCTCAAATAATTAATCTAATCTGTGACACTTCATAATAACATCTGGATATTTTACTGTTCCTAGAAAAAATGAATTAGAAAATGTACCAAAGAAGTTTCATTCTATTTGCGTAAATCGATTTTATTTTAGTTAAGAAATAGAAAATTAAATTTTAAATTAACCTGGTGTAATATCAAAAATTTTTAGTGCACTAATACCTTTAAATTTATACTTATCAAGATATTTGTCCTCATCTAAGGCCTCTTTATACTCAGTATCATATAAAGAACTTCCATTTTCGTCACTACGACAAATGTGTAACGATTTCCCTATAATTCCTGGATTATTTTCCGAATCTTTTATTATCTTAGTATAGTTAGTTTTATCCGTAATTTTAAAATATAACACATAACCTAAAGGAAATGCAAACTCTAATCCTTTTATCCCCTTTACTGATAGTACATAATTATTATGAGAGGTTTTTATATTATATAAACCAGGTTTGGTTACTTTAAAACAAAGTCTAGGTGATCTTAATTTAATTTTATATAATTTATCACTATATACATCATGTGACCATTCAGTTTGAGAAATAGTTTCCATACGATGAATTGTAGTAAATTTAATATTTTGAGTAATATCCGTTGACTTATCTTTGATAAACAAAAAACTTTGATTTTCTTTTTCTTGACAATAGAATGATTCATTTTTATCCTCACTGTCATTGGGAGTTAATTTCCCTTTAAAGTGATAGAAAATATTTGTTGTATTATTATCTTCATTATTGACATATATTCTTTGTGCCTGTATATTCTGAATGGTAAAAACCCTTTCATTGTCTCCATGAATAGTATATTTCCCAGGATAAAATAACTCTCTACAAAAGTGACTATGCTCTTTGTCTATTGGAATACCTAAATTTTTAAATAATTCCATTATTTCATCATTATCTATTGGTTTAGCAAAATTATATTGTTTCTCTAGACTTTCTTCAAGTTTCTTATCTCGATTTATTAAGTAATCTATTTTTTGATTTAATATTTTTACATCATCAAAAAAAACACGTTTATCAGAGATAGTTCTATCAGCTCTTAAAATATGAGAATTATCGATATTTTCAAAGCATGATTCTATTTTATATTCTGAACCATCTGTTAGTATAAGTTCAGGGAAATTAACAGAACTATATTGTACTTTAAACTTGTATCTAGACTCAGGATTTCCAATATTGTTAGTTGATTGATGTGGTATCTCTAAGACTTTTAATTTTCCAAGTACTCTTTTATGTACCAATAATTCATATTCTCCTAATACTGACAATATTCCACATAAACTAAATCGATATCCACTTACATCCTTTTCTGGTTTAACAGAGAGTATATCATATGAAAATTTATTCTTGGTTTGTAGTCCAGAATTGTTATTCAAATATTTTTTACACGATAAAATTGATATTTTTCTATTTTTACCAATTTCTAAGAGTGCTTCATTATATTGTACTATAGAAATAAGGGTTTCATAAAAATAATTTATTGATTTTACGTGATTTATGAATATTCTTGCTTGTAAAGTATTTTTGGAGTTGTCTGATAATTGAATTGTATATTCTCCACCATGTGACAATATGTCACATGGTGATCTAGATTCATTCAACTCATGAATTGGATCAGTAATTATTTTTTTGACCGTAGAAACACGAAAATATACACTCTCACCATCGTGTATAGTTTTAAGAACTTCATTTTTGCAAGATTTAACATGGTAGTATTCTTTATTTAACTCAAATTTTGCACCTATCTTAAATACTATTGATTGGGGAATTTTTTTATTTGGAACTGCTCCCAAAGATGTTAATGTTACATTATAATAACCTGTGTCACTCTCTAAAGAAAGATGGTGTAAAGATTTTGATACTTTGAATAGTTCTACATTAAAATTTTTATGAGTATTATTAAATTCATTACATAAATCATACGTCATTACCGTAGAATCATCTTGACTATGATCCGTAGTAGTTTCAGGAGTGTCGGTTTTTGTGACCGTAGAATCATCTTGACTATGATCTGTAATTGTTTCAGGAGTGTCGATTTTTGTGACCGTAGAATCATCTTGACTATGATCCGTAGTTGTTTCAGGAGTGTCGATTTTTGTGACCGTAGAAACACGGAAAAATACATTCTCACCAACGTGTGTAGTTTTAAGAACATTATTTGTACATGACCTAACACGATAGTATTCTTTATCTAATTCAAATTTGGCACCTAAGTTAAATACTATTAATCCTGGAATTTCTTTATCTGGAACTGCTCCGAAAGTGGTTAATATTACATTATAATAACCTGTGTCACTCTCTAAAGAAAGATGATGTGAAAGTTTTGGTGTTTTAGATAGTTGTACATTAAAATTTTTATGAGTATTCATAAATTCATTACATAAATCATCAGCAAACGAAAATGTAAATACTAATATAGCAAAAATTAAGATGATTATTCTCATAAAAAACTTTCTTTAACTTGTGATAAGTATTTTACCAAGTAATTTGTACTTATTCTGTTTTATTTTTCAATAGATTATTTATAACATTCCCAGACAAATGAAGTCCAAATAATGATGGCATATAACTTATAGTTCCATTTATGGGACGAATATTTTCTTTTTTTATAAGAGGTTTAGTCCCAACCTCTTCTGAATAAACTACCATTAAACCCTTGGATATTCCAATTTTTTTTAATTTAGTTCTTAAAAGCCTAGCTAGGCCACAATACTTGGTTTTACTTATATCGGATATTTTAATTTTTGTTGTATCAAGACGGTTTCCAGCCCCCATACTAGAAATTATATTTATTTTATTATTTATACAAAAATAAATTAAATCAACCTTTGATGATATAGTATCAATACAGTCTACCACATAATCTATTTTTTCTTTTAATAGATCTGGAATGCTGTTTTTATCTATAAATATTTTTTTTGCATTGACAGTACACTCTGGATTTATATCAAGAATTCTCTGTTTGAATAGATCTACTTTATCCTTACCCACAGTTGAAAGTGTTGCAATAATTTGTCGATTAATATTAGTTATGTCTACAATATCATTATCTATTATTGTTAATTTACCAATACCTGCTCTTGAAAGAGACTCAACAACTTGCCCACCAACTCCACCAACTCCTGCAATCACAACATGAGAATTGGATAGTTTTTCTAATCTATCTTCATCTAAAAGAATAGATGTCCTATAAAACTGAGGTTTTATCATTTATTTTATCCTTTATTAGATTGATTATTTTATCTACACTTTGGCCATTTTTTTAAAATTTAGGCAGCTATAGGCGTAGTATTTATTAATTTAGTAAAATCATGGGTTTTTATATCAAGAGGCACTGGTTAAGCATCTTGGATCTCTAATAAAAAATTTGTAAGCAAAAATAGAGATTAAAGAAAATATTGTCATTAAAATTGGAGTAGTTCTTAAAGTCGCCAAATCAGCAGTAATTCCCCTTAATTTTTAAAAGTGTGTTATAATAGGTATTTGCAGAACATAAAAAATAACTTTTTCCTGACTTTTTAGAAAATTTTACCAATGAAAATGACAAGAATCAATCTTTGGATACCGGCGCTAATTTCATCTATTAAAAAGAAAATAAATA
>CANGJN010000114.1 GCA_947454215.1 Neisseriaceae bacterium
AATAAGACTTTAAATCTCGACATAAAGCATTTTTACTTTTGGTAAACTTTAATGTTTCTGCAAAATATTTACTTGTTGCGTGTTGTATTTAATCAATAAAAAAAACAATAACCATTGATATCATGATATTAGTTAAGGAGGCATTACCATGGTACCAATTATGTTCAAAAGTATATCCTTGATTTTTTAACGTATTAAAATTCTCATTTTCTATTTTCCATGGAGATCAGGCAACTTGTGTGAATGTTTCAACGTTAGATTCACTCATTTTAAAATTTGTAGCCCAAGATAAAGGAAAAGTTATTTTTTTATTCTGCAAACACATATTATAACACACTTTTAAAAATTAAGGGGAACTACTGCAAATTTATACATAATAAAACAATAACTAAAATAATAATTAATATAGTTTTTACAAAGAGTTTAAATATTGATCAATGCTATTTATTAATAAGTTTAATTGATTTAAATCTACTCCGCCCCCTTGTGCTAACTTACTATTTCCTCCACCATGTCCACCTATTTGTTCAGACATATATTTCATAATCTTCATTGCTGGGTATTTATCATCCATACTATCTGGAGTAGAAACTATAAGACTAACTCTATTTTCTGTAATGTTCATAATAATAAAAATACACTTCAAATATTTATTTTTTAATACATCGATAAAATCTAATATCGTTTTATTTCCAAGATTATCTAATTTTAGCAATAAATAATTATTATCATCTCGTAATTTATTAATTTTACTCTCTAAATCATTTAATTGAGAGCAAAGTAATTTAAAATTTAGGGTTGAAACCTGTTTAGAAATAAATCTATTACTCTCCTCCAATGCTAAAATTTTAGAAAATATTTGATTTTCTGATTTAGTTTTCAATAAATCATTTATCTTATTGACTATATCTCTGTTATCTTGCACTTTTTTTAGAGCAGATTCTCCAGTTATTGCTTCTATTCTTCTAACACCATTAGATACTCCTTTTTCACTTAAAATAAGAAAAAAACCTATTTCAGAAGTATTCCCTACATGAGTCCCTCCACAAAGTTCAATTGAAAAATCAGAAAAACATAAAACCCTTACATACTCTGAATACTTTTCACCAAACAATGCGATAGCTCCACTTTTAACAGCCTCATCATATTTCATAAATTTTATTTGAGCTATGTAATTATTAAAAATGGCACTATTAACAATATTTTCAATATCTAACAATTGTTTACTAGTTAAAGGCTTATCATAAGAAAAATCAAATCGAGTATAACTACTACAAACGTAAGAACCTTTTTGATTAACATCATTTCCTAATACTAATTTTAAAGCCTGATGCAATAAATGTGTTGCACTATGATTTCTTGCCGTTGATCTTCTGTTATTTAAATCATATGCAACCTCAACCTCATCACCAACACTAATATCACCAGTCTTTAAAATACCGATATGAGATATTACATTAGTTCTAATTTTTTGAGTATCTATTACATCAAACAAACTTTCATGCCCTTTAGTTTTCTTTATAAATCCAATATCTGCTGCTTGACCTCCACTTTCAGGATACATAACTGTTTTATCTAAAACAATAATAGCACTCTCATTGGTACTTAATTTTGTAACATTCTGATTTTGTTCACTCTTATATATAGCAACAACATTGGCTACAATTTTATTTTGCAAATATCCATCAAACTTAGTATCTACTCCAGAATAATCAACTGTATTATTATTTTTAAACTTACTTGCATCTTTTGCTAACTTCTTCTGTAATAACATACATTCATTATATGAATTTATATCTATGGTAACTTTATATTCTTTACAAATATCCTCCGTTAAGTCTAAAGGAAAACCATAAGTATCATATAATTTAAAAGCAATACTTCCGGATAAAACAGTATTTTTTTTCTTTAGTTCAGTTTTTAAAATTTCCATTCCATCTATGATTGTCTGAAAAAACTTTTCTTCTTCTAGCTCTATTACTGATTCAATTAATTGTTTAGACTTAATTAATTCTTCGTAAGGATCTCCCATTATATTTACCAAGACATCAACTAGTTTATACAAAAAAGGTTTTTTTTTCCCAAGCATGTATCCATGCCTTATAGCTCTTCTTATTATGCGACGTAATACATACCCTCTACCCTCATTTGAAGGAAAACATCCATCGGCAATTAAAAAACAAATTGACCTAATATGGTCAGCAATAATTTTTAAAGAACTACTATTTAAATCATCACAATTTAGTATTATAGAGGCTTGTTTAATAATACTTACAAACAAATCAATTTCATAATTATTATTAACATTTTGTAAAACAGCAGCTATTCTTTCTAAACCCATACCAGTATCTACAGATGGTTTTGGTAAAAGATGTAATTTACCAGTTTTATCACGATTATATTGCATAAAAACACAGTTCCAAATTTCTATATAGCGATCACCATTTTCATTATCTGTTCCTGGCAAACCACCTTCTATTTCAGAACCATGATCATAAAATATTTCACTACAAGGACCACATGGACCAATATCTCCCATTTGCCAAAAATTATCTGACCCACCATCTGCCTTATCTCCAATTCTAATTACTCTATTAGGTTCTAATCCAATTATTTTAACCCAAACATCATAAGCATCATCATCTTTATAATAAACAGTTACATATAGTTTATCCTTAGGGATACTTAATACTTGAGTTAAAAATTCCCAAGCATATGTCAAAGCTTCTTTTTTAAAATAATCACCAAAACTAAAATTACCTAACATTTCAAAAAAGGTATGATGTCTTGCGGTATAACCTACATTTTCAAGATCATTATGCTTTCCTCCGGCTCTAACACATTTTTGTACACTTGTTGCCCTAACATATGATCTTTTCTCTAATCCTAAAAAGACATCTTTAAATTGATTCATTCCTGCATTGGTAAATAACAATGAATTATCTTCCACAGGAATCAAAGAACTCGATTTAACTAAGGTATGATTTTTTGATTCAAAATAAGCTAAAAATTTAGACCTAATTTCTTTAACTTTCATATTTTATCCATTACTTAGAATTTTTTTCTATACTTTTATTTATAATAACACTACAAGCACCAGATCCAGTTACATTAACGACAGTTCTAATAACATCAACTATTTTATCGATACCAATAACTATGGCAAGCCCATCTAGTGGCAAACCAATGGTCGACAATACTAATGTTGTCATAACCGTAGAAGTTCCAGGAACTCCTGCTGTTCCTAGTGTAGCAAAAGCAGTGGTGACAGCCATAATTAAATACTGAATTATAGTCAATTTAACATGAATTATACTTGCAGTAAAAATACAAACAATGGCTGGATACAATGCCCCACAACCATCCATTTTCATAGTAGAACCTAAGGAAACAACAAAACTTGCAACATGTTTTTTTACTTTAACTTTATCTACTAAACTTTCTATTGTTACAGGAAGTGTTGCTAAAGAGGAAGATGTAGTAAATGCAGTTATCATTGCTGGCCAAAATTGTTTATAAAATTTAATTGGATTAACTTTAGCAAAAATTAAAATTAGAAGAGCATAGATAATTAATTGAATAATACATGCTAAATAAACAGTTAATACAAAGTAAACAATACTATGAAAAGTTTCTAAGCCATACTTATTGGTTATAGGTAATACTAAAGAAAATATTGCTAAAGGTGAAAATGTTATAATTATTCGAGTTATTTTAAACATTACTTGAGATAATTCATCAAAAAATGATTTTATAACCTTTCCCCTATCACTTAAAATAGGCAAGGAAAGTCCAAATAATAAAGCAAATATTATTATAGGTATTACCCTATTATTATAAATGTCGATAATAATATTTCCAGGAACCATATTCAATAAAGTATCTTTAATATTAGGGAGGTTTATTTGCAAACTATGTTGTGAAATACTACTAATATTAATTGAACTAAAATTTACAATATTACCACATATTATTCCAACAAAACTTGCTATGAACGCCGTTAT
>CANGJN010000115.1 GCA_947454215.1 Neisseriaceae bacterium
CAATATCTGCACTTATACATGCAGCAACAATGGTTACCGCAGGAATATTCATGGTAGCTAGATTATCTCCATTATATAATCAGTCATCAATTGCACTAAGCGTTATTATTGTAGTTGGAGGAATAAATTGCTTATTCCTTGGAATATTAGGTATAATCCAAAATGATATCAAAAGAGTGGTGGCATATTCAACATTGTCACAGTTAGGATATATGGCTGTTGCTTTAGGTTGTGGTGCTTACTCAGTAGCTATATTCCATTTAGTCACACATGCTTTTTTTAAAGGTTTATTATTTTTAGCAGCAGGATCAGTAATAGTTGCTATGCATCATGAACAAGATATGACAAAAATGGGAGGATTAGCAAAATATTTACCAATTACTTATATCACCATGTTAATTGGAAGTTTATCTTTAGCTGGAATTCCACCATTTTCTGGTTTTTTTTCAAAAGATATGGTTATAGATGCAGCAGTATTAGCTTATAAAAGTGGCTTACCTGGAAGTTCATTTGCTGTATTTACCGTTTATGCATCTGTGTTAGTTACCGCTATCTACTCTTTTAGATTAATTTTTATGACCTTTCATGGCACGGAAAGATTTGATTCAAGTCATCATAAACCACATGAATCACCTTTATCAATAACATTACCTTTAATTTTAATGGCTGTTCCATCAATAATCCTTGGTTGGTTGGCGTTTAAATTCTTTATAAATAATACCCTTTTTGTAAATTCAATATTTAATGGTTATGATTATGTAAATGATATTCAGAATAAAGCCCTTGATCAAATTTCATTAACCCTTGAAGCCTTTAAAAGTATTCCTGTTTATTTAGGATTGTCTGGTATTCTTATTGCATGGTTTGCACATAAAAACCCCAATCTTATCAAAAAATTTGTACAAATTATTAATCCAATATTCAGGTTATTACAAAAAAATTATTTTATGGATGATCTCTATATAAAATTATTGGCACCATTTGGAAGATTTTTAGGGAACCTATTTTGGAATTTAGGTGATATTTTTATTATAGACGGTATATTTGTTAATGGCTCAGCAAAACTAATTAAAATATACTCCGTAGTATGTAAGCGATTACAAAGCGGATATATCAATGTCTACGCTTCTTTTATGATTTTTGGGCTAATAATGCTAATTACTTTTTATACTAAATTAATATTTAGTTAAGGAACGGATTGATGATTAATAATATATTAAGTTTAACTATATGGCTTCCAATTTTATTTGGAATATTAGTTTTATTTTTTGAAAACAACGAGTGCTTAGCTAGAATTACAGCAATAAGTGGTGCCTTATTAGGTCTGGCTTGTTCAGTTTTTATTTTTTTTAGTTTTAATTCAAGTTTATCTGGTTTACAGTTTGAAGAAAACTATTCTTGGATTACAAGTTTTAATATTAATTATCATCTAGGAGTTGATGGCATATCTATGCCTTTCTTGATTTTAAATAATTTTATTACAGTTTTGGTAATTTTAGCAGGATGGAAAGTAATAAATTATAAGGTTGCACTATATAATAGTATGTTCTTAATCATGACTGGATTAATGTCTGGGGTATTTGCTTCAGTCGATGCAATTTTATTTTACGTATTCTTTGAGGCAATGCTAATACCAATGTATTTAATTATAGGAGTTTGGGGAAGTACTAATAAAGTTTATGCGGCAATAAAATTCTTTTTATACACGTTATTAGGTTCTTTATTAATGCTTATTGCTTTAATATATCTATATAATGCAAGTTCATATAGTTTTAATATATTTGATTACTACCATACTCAACTAACTATGTATGCTCAAATATTATTATTTATAGCCTTCTTTTTTGCATTTGCAGTAAAAGTACCTATGTGGCCGGTACATACCTGGTTACCGGATGCCCATCCAGAAGCACCAACTGGTGGCTCTATTGTATTAGCTGCAATAACATTAAAAATTGGTGGTTATGGGTTTTTAAGATTTGTATTACCAATAGTTCCCGATGCTTCAAAATTCTTAGCCCATTATATGATAATTCTATCTCTAATTGCAATTGTATATATAGGATTTGTTGCTATTGTTCAAAAAGATATGAAAAAATTAGTTGCTTATTCTTCAATTTCTCATATGGGATTCGTTACTTTAGGAACATTTTTATTTTTAAATAATTCTTTAAGTGCTTGGGGGTTACAAGGGGCAATAGTACAAATGATTTCTCATGGATTCATTTCAGCTGCAATGTTTATGTGTATTGGAGTTATGTATGATAGAATACATTCTAGAAATATAGCAGATTATGGTGGAGTTGTAAATAAAATGCCAATATTTGCGGCATTTTTTATGTTATTTTCAATGGCAAATGCAGGACTTCCTGGTACTTCAGGATTTGTAGGTGAATTTATGATAATAATGGCAACAGTTAAAACTAATTTAATATATGCTATCGTTGCTGCAACTGCCATGATTCTTGGAGCGGCTTTTTCATTATGGATGTATAAAAGAGTTATCTTTGGTGAAATTAAAAATAATCATATAGCTCAAATGAAAGATGTAAATTATTTAGAATTTTTAGTTCTTTCTTTACTTGCTATCTCAGTAATAGGAATGGGATTATATCCACAAATTTTTGTAGCTAAAATGCAAACTGGAGTACACGATTTAATTATGCAAGTCGTTAATAAAAAATTAGGTGTGTGAGGAAACAATTAATATGAATTTAAATTTATTTACTGCAATACCGGAGATATTTTTATCTAGTATGATTATATTTTTGCTATTGTTAGAGGCTTTCTTAACTAAATGTAAAAAAACATCTTTAACTTCTGTAGTTATTGTTACTTTAATAGTTACTTTTATTTTACAAATATATGTTAAAGTTAACTTAGAAAGTCCACTCGCATTTAATAATATGTTTGTTCTTGATAACTTAGCTTTTGGAAGTAAATTATTAATAGATTTATTTTCATTATTTATAGTATTATTTGTTTCTAGATATCTAAGTGATAAATCCATTCCTGTTGGTGAGTATTTTGCTATTACATTATTTGCAATCTTAGGTATGCATATAATGGTTAGTGGAAATAATTTCATTGTACTTTATTTAGGATTAGAAATATTTTCATTAGCATCAGTTGGATTACTTGCTCTGAATAGAGATAATGTAAAATCTTCTGAAGCTGCTGTTAAATACTTTATTTTAAGTTCCCTTGCTTCAGGAATTTTACTATATGGAATTTCATTTATTTATGGTGTAACCCAACAATTTGACCTTCATTCTATTGCTCAAATTGTTAATCTTAGTCATAACTCTTTAGCTTTATTTGGAATAGTTTTAATATTAGTTGGCCTAACATTTAAATTAGGATTAGTACCCTTTCATATGTGGATCCCTGATGCCTATGAAGGTGGGTCTTTATCTTTCGTGATAATTATTGGAAGCATTGCCAAATTAGCTGGGGTAGTTTTAATTATTAGAATTTTAGAGTATTCTTTACATGATTTTGCATTAGAATGGTCAGATATGTTAATCTATTTAGCATATTTATCATTGTTTCTTGGAAACTTTGTTGCCATATCACAAACTAATATTAAAAGAATGTTAGGCTATTCAACTATTGCTCATATGGGTTTTATCGCATTGGGATTAGCAGTAGCTAATCACGATGGATTAATAGCAGTTATGCTTTATACAATCACTTATGTATTGACATCTATTGTTACCTTTGGTATTTTAATAGTATTATCTAAAAATAATATTGAATGTGAAAATATTTCTGATTTGACTGGGCTTAATAAAATTAATCCCCTATTAGCTGCAATAATGCTTTTGGCTATGTTTTCTTTAGCGGGGATTCCTCCACTTATTGGTTTTTATGCCAAATTTATGATTTTGAATGTATTGATAAAAGCATCTTTATTTAAAACTGCTATATTTGCAGTAATCATGTCATTAATAGGTGCCTTTTACTACTTAAGAATCATTAAAACTATGTATTTTGATAAACC
>CANGJN010000116.1 GCA_947454215.1 Neisseriaceae bacterium
CTTATTAGAAGTCGCATTTTAGATATAGTAATTGGTGTTATGGCACAGAATTCTGGTGGCCATACTAAGTATATTAATCAGAGAGATTGTGATTATTTACCATCAGTGATGGGAGAAGAAAGTTATTGGAATAAATTTACTGGAGCCTTGAAAAATTATCTTGAGATGGGTAATCATAAATATGCTGTTTATACAGATAAAATATATAAAGCAATTTTTCTAGAAAATGCTAGAGAGTATGAAAAGATTCTAAAACTAGTAAGTACAGATAATATTCGGGATACAATGTATTCTGAAGTTCTCAAGTCTATTTCAAGTTTTGAAAATGCATAATAAACTGCAACACTATATTCAGCAGGTTTCAAAGGAAGAGTTTCAGAAATTTTTGAGTAAAAAAAGTAAATCATTAGAAGAACAATTATCCGATCCGAGAATTTTATCTGTCCTAAAACGTTTAAAGGACTGATAAACGGATATAGAGGTGTTGTATTTTGATATTAAACATGCTATTGAAGTTCATGACTGGATTATAGATAATTCTGGTGGCTTTTGGTGTTAAAGATGTGGGGTTATTAGAAAGTTCCTTGGCACATATACAAAATGACGGATGATATCCTTTTTTTGAAGACAAACTAACCCATCTGATTTTTTCAATTAATAAATTTCACGCATTTCCTGATGGGAATAAACGCTCTTGTTTGGTGTTAGGTGAATTTTTTTTGATACTAAATAGCTATGATTACTGTGTGAAATATTTTATACAGGAAATGGAAAATATTGTTGTTTAGTTAGCAGATAGTAAAATAGATAAAGATTTGCTTAGGGATATCTTAATATCTATTATAAATGAGGATGAGTTCTCAGAAGAACTTAAATTAAAAATTGTTGAACAGACGATAGGATAAATTGTCATGACAAGCCAAACTAATGAAGCAGCTTTAGAAACTATTATTGAGCATTATTTAATTGAGCAAAATGGATTCTATCAAGGCAATCCGAATAATTATGATAAACAATTTGCAATTGATATTGAAAGATTTTGGAACTTTCTTGAAACAACTCAAGTAAGTGAATTAGTTAAGTTACAACGAAGCCCAGATTGGCAACGTAAAATTCTGGAACGATTAGATAGAATTATCAAAAAATATGGAGTTTTGCATGTCTTACGTAGGGGGTTAGATGTTGATGATGCGAAATTTACATTTTTATATGTATTGCCATTGGCTTCAAGTTCACAATCAATCAAAGATAACTTTACTAAAAATCAGTTTAGTGTTACTCGACAAGTCCATTATTCATCAAGCAATTCCCATGAAGAAATTGATCTGGTATTATTTGTTAATGGTTTACCACTGATAACAATAGAACTTAAAAATCCATGGACAGGTCAAACTGCACGGTTGCAAGGACAAAATCAATATAAATTTGAACGTGATATTAGTCAACCATTATTAAATTTTTCAAGATGCTTGGTGCATTTTGCCGTTGATACTGATGAGATATATATGACAACTAAATTAAATGGTGCAAACACTTTCTTTTTACCATTTAATAAAGGTAATAATTACGGTAAGGGTAATCCTCCCAATGCATTTGGCTATAAAACAGAATATTTGTGGAAAGATATTTTTACGAGGAAAAGTCTGAGTAATATTATTCAGCACTTTGTTCGTTTAGATGGCAGTAGTAAAGATCAATTAAATAAACGTACGTTATATTTTCCGCGTTATCATCAGCTTGATGTTGTTCGTCAACTAATTGATGATGTAACTACCAATGGTGTTGGAAAAACTTATCTTATTCAACATTCAGCTGGATCTGGTAAGTCTAACTCAATAACGTGGGCGGCATATCAATTAATTGAGGCTTATTCAGAATTTTCCATACATGGTTCCAAAAAATTAGATGTTCCAATCTTTGACTCTGTAATTATAGTAACTGATCGCCGGTTACTTGATAAACAACTTAGAGAAAACATTAGAGAATTCTCGGAAGTAAAAAATATTATTGCACCAGCCTATAGTGCACAAGAACTAAAATCAAGTTTAGAAAATGGTAAAAAAATTATCATTACAACCATTCAGAAGTTTCCTTTTATTGTTGATGGTATATCAGACTTAAGTCATAAGAATTTTGCAGTAATAATTGATGAAGCACACAGTTCACAAAGTGGAAGTGCCGCTGACAATATGCAACGTACAATTGGAAATAATACCGATGATGACTTAGATATCGATGATACGCAAGATAAAATTTTAGCTTATATGGCATCACGGAAAATGAGGGGGAATGCATCATATTTTGCATTTACTGCGACTCCAAAACCAAATACATTAGAAAAGTTTGGTGTAAAGCAAAATGATGGTAAGTTTAAGCCATTTCATTTATATTCAATGAAACAAGCTATTGAAGAAGGTTTTATCCTTGATGTATTAGCTAACTATACTACATATCGTAGCTATTATGAGATTGAAAAATCGGTTGAGGATAACCCGTTATTTGATACTAAGAAAGCTCAAAAGAAGCTTCGTTCTTATGTTGAAAGTCATAAGCAAACGATTAAAACTAAAGCTGAGATTATGCTTGAACATTTTATTGAAAAGGTTGTAAATACCAAGAAACTCAAAGGCAAAGCTAAAGGCATGATTGTAACTCAAAATATTTCTACGGCGATTCGTTACTTTCAAGCAACTCAAGAGATTTTGAAACAATATGGTAATCCTTTTAAAGTATTAATAGCCTTCTCAGGAAGCAAATTAGTGGATGGAATAGAATATACTGAAACTAGTTTAAATGGTTTTCCCGAAAGCGAAACTCGAAATAAGTTTGATACCGATGAGTACAGATTGTTAATTGTGGCAAATAAATATTTAACTGGATTTGACCAACCAAAATTATGTACTATGTATGTTGACAAAAAACTACAAGGTGTTCTTGCAGTTCAAACATTATCAAGATTAAATCGTGCAGTTGATAAGTTAGGAAAAAAGACTGAGGATTTATTTATTCTTGATTTCTTCAATTCACTAGATGATATTAAAGATGCTTTTGATCCCTTTTATACCTCTACATCACTTAATAAAGCAACTGATGTAAACGTATTACATGAGTTAAAGGCAATTTTAGATGAGTCTGGTATTTATGAATGGCAGGAGGTGGTTGATTTTACTAATAAATATTTTGAAAATGTACGTGCTGATGAGTTAAGTATTATTATTGATGTAGCAGCGAACCGTTTTTGCAACGAACTTGATTTTATTGATTCTGATAAGGCTGATTATAAAATCAAAGCCAAGCAATTTGTAAAAATTTATGGGCAAATGGCAGCTATAATTACTTGTGAACTCCTTGAGTGGGAGCAATTATTTTGGTTTTTGAAATTTCTAATTCCAAAATTAGTAGTTACAGAATTGAACCAAGATACATTTGATGAATTACTTGAAAGTATTGATTTATCAACATACGGTTTAGAACGAGTAAAATTAAACGCAGCTATTTTCTTAGATGAGACTGAATGTGAACTTGATCCACAAAATCCTAACCCAAGAGGAGTTCATGATGGAGAAAAAGAACATGATCTTTTAGATGAAATTATAAGTAACTTCAATAAAAAATGGTTTCAAGGTTGGGAGGCAACACCTGCGGAACAAAGAATTAAATTTATTAAATTAGCAGAAAGTATCCGTAAACACCCTGATTATACACCAAAATATGAGAAAAATGCAGATCCTCAAACCAGAGAACTTGCATTCAATAAAATTTTTGATGAGGTAATTGCCGGGCATCGACGAAAAGAGTTAGAGTTATACCGAATGTTATCGCAAAGCGAGGCATCAAAAATGGCGTTTCAAGAAACCTTAAAACAAGCTTTAGCAAAATTATATTAAAAGATAAATAACAGGTGTTCATAATTTTAATAAGCTGAATATTAATCAGAAATATTAGTTAGTGATAACTTCAATCTCATCTTCATGAAATCATTCTTGCGAAATC
>CANGJN010000117.1 GCA_947454215.1 Neisseriaceae bacterium
AATATAATGCAAATTCTTTAAACGATAATTCAGATTTTCAAGAAGTATTAATCCAGTCTGAAGGAATTATAAAGGTAATTGGTGTTGGGGGTGGTGGTTGCAATGCAATTGATAATATGATTATAAGTGGCATTAAAAATGTTGAATTTATTTGTGCCAATACTGATTCTAAAGCATTAAATAGAAATAGATCTTTTCATAAAATAAGATTAGGAAATGATTTAACAAGGGGACTTGGTGCTGGAAGTCGTCCAGAAATTGGTAAAAAAGCTGCCTTGGAAGATAGAGAAAAGATAAGGGATATATTAAAAGGAACAGATTTATTATTTATAACTGCGGGTATGGGTGGCGGTACAGGTACAGGAGCTGCACCAGTAATTGCTGACCTAGCTAAAGAATTAGGTATTTTAACGGTTGGGGTTGTAACGAAACCATTCCTGTCTGAGGGAGAAAAAAGAAAAAAAATAGCGGAAGATGGCATTGATGAATTAAAAAATTATGTGGACTCTTTAATTGTTCTTCCTAATGAAAAATTACTTCAAGCTTTAAGTCCTGATATCTCATTAAAAGATGCCTTTATAGCTGCAGATGATGTTTTAAAAGGTGCTGTTATTGGAATAACAGAAGTAATAAAAACACCTGGAGTCATAAGTTTAGATTTTGCTGATATAAAAACAGTGATGAGTGGTAGAGGTTTAGCAATGATGGGTTCTGCCTCAGCTAGTTCGTTGTCATCAAATAATAGAGCTGAAGATGCCGCTAAAAAAGCCATATTCAGTCCTTTACTAAATGATATATCGTTAGATGGTGCTAAAGGTGTTTTAGTTAATATTTCCTCGGCTCCAGGATCGTTAAAAATGCAAGAATATCAAGATATTCTAAAAACAATACATCCATTTATTCATGCAGAATCTGACTTTAAAGTTGGAATGTCAGAAATACAAGATATGGCTGAAGATGAAATTCATGTAACTGTTATTGCAACTGGATTAGATGAAGTTAAAGAAGATAAGGTCACAAATAATAATAAATCGAATTATCCTAAATTTGGCGAAGAGTCAAGCAATAATTCACAAGAACACAGCAATAGTGATCCTTTTGCATCACCAAGTAAAAATTCAGGTTCTTTTTTTAGGAGGAGTCGTTCTTGATTTATCAAAGAACAATAGGTGAACAGGTAAGTGTTACTGGGGTTGGACTCCATTCAGGATGTAGAGTAAATTTAACATTAAAGCCAGCTAAAGAAAATAATGGAATTATTTTTGTTAGAGTGGATCTTAAAAACCAGCCCAGTATTAAGTGTCATCCTTTTTTAATCAATGATACTAGATTATCTTCAACCTTAATTGATGATAATGGTGTTAGAATTGCTACGGTAGAACATTTACTATCATCTTTTGCTTGTCTTGGTATAGATAATATAATTGTTGAAATATCAGCGTCAGAAATACCCATAATGGATGGATCATCAAATTCTTTTCTATTTCTATTAGATCAGGCAGAAATAAAAGAATTAAAAGCCAAAAAGAAATACATAAAAATAAATAATGTTGTAGAGGTTATTGACAATGACAAATGGGTAAAACTTTCCCCATTTAATGGTTTTAAAGTAAAATACACTATGCAATATGATCATCCTTTGTTTACTAAAGAAAAATCTGAATATGAAATTGATTTTTCAAAACAATCATATATCAGTGAACTTTCTCGAGCTAGAACCTTTGCGTTTATGAAAGACATTGAAAAAATAAGAAAAAATGGATTAGGATTAGGTGGGAATTTACATAATGCTATAATTATAGATGACGAGACAATTTTAAATCAAGATGGTTTAAGATATGAAAATGAATTTGTGAAACATAAAATATTAGATGTAATAGGTGATTTATATATCAATGGGCATCAAATTATTGGAGCATTTGAAGGGTATAAATCAGGACATGAAACAAATAATAAACTACTAAGAAAAATTTTAAATACACCTTCAGCATGGGAGTATGTTGAGTTTGATAATGAACAAAGTGCTCCAAATAGTTTTCATTATTTAACATAATGGTTTTATTCTAATCTAGTCAAGTTACTATGTCATATTTTAATCATAATTTATATAGATTAAAAAAGTTTTTAGATATATTTGATAAATGTAATAATAACTAAGTTAAATTTATATTTTTTCTATAATGTAAAAAGTATTTTTTAAAGTGTAAATATACCTATCTATTCAAAAAACTTTCAAATTCATCTACCAAAAATTATGGTTAAAGATATTTATCTTATAATATCTTGTTTAAATGATGTCACCTTTAATTTATATAATAGTATATCCATTTAAAATCTCATTCAATATAACATTTAATATCTTTTAGTCTACATCTAATACCACTTCCCCGTTTATAAAAGATATTGTATTTTCTTCTGATAATGACTTCCATTATTTATTTTTAACTAATTTCATGTACCCAAATAAACGTTCGATTTAATTCATATATTTAGAGAGTCAACATTTGGTATAAATTATATGAAAATTGTACCCTGTATATGATGCCAAATATTTATTCATCGATACAATTAAATCGTATTTTTTTCTTCAATATCTTTATAAATATCTTGTATAAATTCTTTATGTTTTGTCTTATCTTGTGTGCAATGTACCAAGAACTGATATATCATTCTCTTTTAAGAAAATCGAGTAGTATTTAAAATAGATTTCATATCTTTACTTTGTAGAATTTTGTTTGGGTCTTTATTTTAATTTATTTTTTGCCCAACTGCTTACGCTATTAATTTTTAATAAATTACAAGTCTACTAATCACATTTTCAACAGTTGATTCATTTATACTTTACCTTCCTTTTAAAAATATAAATTATATTATTTTTTTAATCAATGAAGAAAAAATTGGATGTATTTTAGAATTATGACAGTGTGGAAATGGTATAAGACTATTTTTAAGTTACTAAGTAAAATTTTATATAATTAATCATTAGATCATAGAAAGGTATATTGTGTTTAACTTTAACAATATAAATAAAAATTTAAGTAATAATGATATTAATATATTATATCATTTTGGTATAGATACCAGTATGAATTTAAAAGAAATATTTAATAATATAACTCATGTTATATTTACAAGGAGTAAAGGTGGTGCTCGAGAGTTAACGCATAGTTTATTTCAAACTGTATATAACATAGATCAAAATATTTTATGTTTACCATTATTCAAAACAGAGAGATTTCATTTATACAAAGTAAACTCTATAATAGTTGTATCATATGGTTATGGTGCTCCTTCGATGCTAATTTGTCTAAATGAAATATTTAAATTATTATTCTATATAAATATGTTAAATGCTAAAATTATAATGTTAGGTGATTGTAATTCAATAGATTTACCACTTGGCACTGTAATTGTTAATAATAAATTTTTAAATAATAGATTTGAAGAAAAAATGGACTTTATAGAATGTGGTAATAATTATACTTATTCTACAATTTTAAATAGTCAACTAATGGTAGAATTAATAGATTTTAGTAACAGTTATAAAGATTCAAAAGTAGAAATAGGTGCTCTATTGAGTACATTCGATTTCTTTGAGGAACAAGGAAGATTAGATGGATTTTTATGTCCAGATTACAGTCAAGATCAAATAAATGATTTTTTTAAATTAGTAAAAAATCAGAATATTAAATGTTTTGATACTGTATCTTTAGAATTTGCCGCATTTTGTAATCATATAAATTTAAATGCTTGTGTAATTAATTATGTAGTTAATAACCATAAACATGATGTTCATCATGATCAAGAAGATTATAATAATTTAATATCTAAAAACGCCATGTTTAAATTTGTTACAAAATACATTGAATCAACTCTAGGAAGTAAAAAATGAGAATAAATCCATTATTAGAATCCTCTTCTGCAGAATTATATTTAAGTCCATTAAAATTAAGTCTTAGCAATTCTATTA
>CANGJN010000118.1 GCA_947454215.1 Neisseriaceae bacterium
CTACTTGTAAGTATTCCAATAATAATACCTAATCCTCCACTTATTATTGACCCTAATACTATAAAAAGTATAAATAATGAAATTGATTTAGGAATGACTATACTAAAACAAGCAAGCCCTAAAAAAATGACTAGACTTAATATAATAGATCTAATAATACAAGCAATTAAATAGGCATTCATCATAGTAAATGGTGAGATTGGAGCCATTAATAAAAAAATTATATTCCCATGATATTTAGATAAAATAATACTACTAGATGAATTGGTTATAGAACCCATTAATACTTGCATAATAACTAAACCAGGAATGAGAAATTTAGTATAGGATATATTAGATAAATCACTAGAGATAGTAGAAAAAATATGCCCAAAAATCAATTCATATAAAAAGGCAGAAACTAATGGACCAATTATTGTTTGTTCCCAAACAACTAAAAATCGTTTAATCTCTTTTGTTAATAAAGTCATAAAAATTATCATTTATTCCTACCCCTTACATACCTTAAAAATACCTCTTCCAATGAACAGTTATTCATAATAATATTATTTATATTTATATCTATATTGGAATTCTTAAGTATATTAAAAATTGTGTATAACTCATCAATATTTTTTATTCTTAAATTATAAGAATTATCATTTTTTTGGATTATAAAGTTATTTAGTTTTTCACCAAATGAATTATCTTCCGATATAATTGTAATATCTCTATATTGGTTTAAATTTTCAATAAGTTTTTTTATATTAGTATCGGCAATTATATTTCCTTTATCAATTATTATTACATGTTTACATAATTTTTCTAATTCTTCTAAATAGTGGGAAGTTAACAAAATAGTAAAACCTTTTTGATTTAATTCTAAAATAAAATTAAGAAGATCTTTTCTTAATTCAACATCTACTCCTGCCGTTGGTTCATCTAATATAATAGTTTTTGGCCTATGAGCTAATGCTTGTGCAACTAAAAGCCTTCTTTTCATTCCCCCAGATAATTGACGAGTACTCATATTTCTTTTATCAGAAAGATGTAATCTTTCCAAAATTTCATCTAACCATTTTTTATTATTAGTTACACCATATAATCCTGAACTAAAAACTAAGGTTTCATAGACATTTAAAAATGGATCAAAGGCTAATTCTTGAGGAACAACTCCTAAATTTATTTTAGCTTTGTAAGTTTGTTTTATGACATCATAACCATTTACTTTTATAAGCCCTTGAAATTTATTATTACCTGCAATAGAAGATATCATCGATGTTTTACCGGCTCCGTTAACTCCTAATAATGCTACAAACTCACCTTCTTTCACAGAAAGATTTATACCGTTTAAAACCTTTACATTACCATAACTTTTGGTTAAATTGATAATTTCTAATGCTAATTTCATTTGTAATATTACCTTAAATTGTATATGATCTATAAGCTTATTTGATTAAACATCGTCAGATCCTAGATTTATGTTATTGGGGATTATAATTAAAATTTCATTTTCCTTTATTAGATTTAATTCATATCTAGCTCTTGCTTCTATCGAATCTTGCGAACCTTTTAGGCCAGAAATATTAATTTTTAAAATAGAATCTTTTTTAATAATTTGATCATTTAAAATTTCTTGCTGATTAATTTGTAAATTTACTTTATTTTGTGAGTATACTCCACCCTTGCCTTGTATATACTGTTGTTTCAAAAGTAGAAGTAAAGATACTAGGCATATAAATAAAATTTTTTGCATATACTTATAAATCCATTATAAAAAAATTATATTTAGTATTTAAATAATATAATTACATACTTAGAATTTTTTTAACCTTGTTTCTTTTGTAATTATTTGATCCAACTATTTAACATTTTATACTATCTATGATGAAAGAATAAATATATAAATTAGATATAATCTAACAATCATTAAAATATGTTAATACGTTATTATAACATAAAATAGATAATCAAAATATAACAATATATTTTTTAATATTTTGAGTGAATATTTTTGAGTTATAAAAAAATTAAAATAAATACTTAATCAAGCGAATAACTTTTAGAAGATTTTTTAAATATTAAGGTAATAATCAATACAGATAACAAATTTTTTTAACCATTCTGGAATATGAATTCTAATCTAAATTTTAGAGTAAATATCTCATGTTTAGATAAGAAAAATTATTTAAATTAATGGTTTTTAAAAGTGTAGGTGACAATATTCCGTATTGAAAAAATAATAATTTTATCTTCCATAATATTTGAGTTTTAAAGGGCACAAAAATTACTTTGTTCCCTTTTGCAGTTAATACATAAAAAATGGATCATAAAAATAAAGAACTAAAGAATTTTTTTAACTAATTTCATTATATGTGTTTTAATTTATGCAAAATTTATTATATGTTTTTTTGTAAGCAGAAGTTAGATAGTAGATTTTACAAATTGAAGATGCTTAACTAAATCCATTTATTAGTCAACATAAAAATTACAAATACTATTTTCATCTAGATAGTTTTCTTCGAAAGTCTTTATTAGTTGATTGGCAATAGGTTGGTGAGCTAATTTACATAATTTCTAATCAATATAACAAAATTTCATTTGAATATAGTAAAAGATATAAAAGTGAAGTTATGTTTGGTAAATATAAAATTAAGATTTTTGATCTAGAATTAACTCATATCATTGATTTAAATAACATCCGGTGTTTTTATGATATTCCATATAAATATTTATAGTAAATTTATTTAATTGATAAAATTAGAGAGTTTACCTTTCAAATAAAGTCAAGATTCGGTAAACTTTAAAATACTGGGGTTTAAATTTAAATCATTTAGTAAGTTTAAAATATTGGTATAACCTAATGCAAGAATTATTAAAACTATTATTCCATAAGACATTATTTAACAGTTTTTTAATGGATCGTGGTAATTAAAAAATTGACTTTACATTACATAAATTACTTGATTAAATCAATGTTTTATCATAAGTTGATAGTACTTAGATATGATATATTATAACTAATTTAAAAAGATAAAAAAATTTTTATATTCAAAAAAATTATATGCTATAATTATAAAGTAGAAAAAAATTTTGTTTCTACACTTTTTTTATTTAATTGTTGTTAATTTGTATTGAAAATTAACATTTAACTAATTTTAGGAGAAAAAAGTAATGAAAAAAATGTTATTATTATCAAGTTTAATTTCTAGTATGTTAACTGTTAGTGCTTTGCAAAATTTAAAAGCCGATGGTTTTCCTGTTACTAATATGTCTCAAACACAGGATGTTACAGTACTGTGTCAACCTTCTGGTGTTGGTCTATTTTTGCCAGCAGGAACTTCTTCTGCATGTGCTGCAACAGATACAGAAATGTTTGCAGGTTTTTTTGATCTTAGAATGTCAGTTGCTGATCTTAAAAATTTAGTTACTTTAGTGCTTAGCAATTTAAATGTCGGTGCTGTTGCTTGGACTGATCCTATGACAGGAACTGTTGCTGCTCCATCTGCTTGGTTTGTAAGTCAACTTACAACTACTTCAGCTGTATTCCTTGATGTTTTAACTACTCATCCTGGTAATATGACTATGTGTGTTGATAATAATTCATTAGGAGTTTGTACTGGCAGCTCAGGACAAACTTTTACAATTGCTTAATTAGATCTTGACGTTAAACCACCTAATTTATTTTAGGTGGTTTTTAAACTGTTAAATCTTAATATTTTTAGATTAATCATAAAGTAAGTTTTGCTTAAGTTTCTTACTTCACTCCTTATCCATATTAAATCCTACATTCCGCACTAATTTTAATGTTTTTGTACTTCTACTTAATTAAAAAATTTTTTTTAAATAATTGCGATTTTTTATCCATAAAGTTATATTTTTCTTCCATAGATTTTTTAATATTTGAATTCTCTACATTACATAATATGCTTTTAAATTAATATTTTAAATTAATTGACATTAGTTTATTATGTTAAAATAATATATGC
>CANGJN010000119.1 GCA_947454215.1 Neisseriaceae bacterium
AATATTATATTTAGTAACTTGGCCAAAAGATGTAGTACCCGAATTTGCATTTTTTAAAAAATAAGCTACTGTATTACTTGTGTTTTTTTTAAAAAACTGTGAAGTTGGGTATAGTGTATAATACCACAAGTACAGGTGCACCCCATAAAATTACCTAAAATTTAAAATTAACATAAATCTATATATTTTTTGCCAATAGACCTCCTTACCCCCAGACGTAATGTGATTTGGATTAAAATTGAATTAAGTTCTTGTAGAATGGTATATAAATTTTGGTGAAAACAATTTTAGCCACATAATTCTATCTAGTGTCCACTAAATCACCTAGATATGGTTTAGTATATTTATTCGCTAATGCTAAATAGAGTGTTTTCCAACATTTGACAATATATGATGAGAATAATGCATATAGTTTAATCCATAATGCTTTTTTACTTTTCATATAATTTAATGCCTCTGCAAAATATTTACTTGTTGCTTGTTGTAATTGATCAATACAAAATGCAATAAACATTATGATTAGCATATTAGTTAAGGTGGCACTACTGTAAATAGGTAATGAAAACAAATTACCATATTTTACTAATTCTTCAATTTTATAAAAATGCTGTCTGCGTTCTGAACTAATTATTACAATATTAACATCCTTTTGATCATGGATTTTATACTTTCCTCTTTTTAACTCATCGCAACGATTTATCTCTAAATAAGATTTCTTTCTAGGATCTCTATTATCAATATCATAATCTCCTTTTCTAGAATGTTAATTATCAATATCATGAGTTGTTCTTGTAAAAGGTACATGGATATTTTTACCATCTTAATTCTCTATATTATGAATATAATGAACTCCTCTTCTAGAATGTTCATTATCAATATCATGAGTTGATCTTCTTAAAGGTGTATGGATAATTGTGCCATCTAAATCCTCTATAGTATCAATATCATAATCTTCTTTGCTAGAATGTTCATTATCACTATCATGAGTTGTTCTTCCAAGAGGTGTATGGATACTTGTACCATCTAAATCATCTTTATAGTCAATATAATGAACTCCTCTTCTAGAACGTTTTTCACCACTAGTTCTAAAAGTTGATCTTCTAAGAGGTGTATGGATAATTGTGCCATCAAGATCCTCTATATTATCAATAACATAATCTCCTCTAAGAGCGTTATCAGGTGTTATTATAGAATCTGTTAGATATATCTTCGTAGAATGGGAATCTTTTTTTAAATCATTAGTTAAAAATATTTGTAATAATCCATCAGATTTTGATTCAACACAATATCTATATGGTATTTCTACATTTGGATACTCCAAGATGGCATCAAAATTATAAATAGTACGAGTTTCATCATCTGGATAATAAAAATTGGCCTTTTTAGCCGCCATAATTATATGTATTTTTACATTATGGTCTGATATTATATTATTGTACTTTGTTACATCAAATATATAATACCCTGGTTCTGCAAAATCACTACAACTAACAATTTTTGCAAATAAAGATAGATTCATGATGAATAATAATAAATATTTATATAAATTTAACATTTTATATCCTTAAAATTATATTTATCAAATTTATGTTTTCCGATAAATACTTTTAGTTTAATTTTATGTAAATTGAATTTGCTCATGATGTGATTTTTATTAGAATTATAAACACCAATTTGCCTTTTTTTAATAAACTATGATACAACGTACCTGATTAAATAAATTTCTTCATCACAAACATATTCCATCTAATTATTTAAAAAAAATGTTACTACTCAGCAGTCGTTAACTATTTGATTTGTATAAAATTATCTTAATCGGAAAATAGAATTTATTCAGTAAATAATTTAAATAATGTGATAAATATTGTATGATAAAAATTTATACAATTTAGTCAATTTTGATTTTTTACAATCAAAACAGTATGTTAGTATTGCTGAATAGTAACAAAAATATATTAAATATACTATATTGTGAATTTATGTTGCTATTTCATAAAAGGGTAATGCAAACCAATTGCATTACTTTAAATGTGCAACACTCTTAATGGTTGGTTAAAATATTCTACATTTCAGTTTATCTATAAACAATTTAATTATATCATATTAATTGATGTTGTAGTAAAAAAATATGGTCAAATATTATTGAAGATAACGTTATTAGTTTTTCAATAGGAAAATAACACCTACACTTTTAAAATCATTAAACTTAATAATTTTTTTTATTTAACCATCATTATATTTATTCTAAAAATTAGATTAAAATTGTATCACATAATTATTATCTTATTACTAAAATTATTTTATTGTTTTTTATTGTAAAAAATTTTATAAAAATAACTTGAAATATATAAAGAAATTCTGTTAATAGTAGGATGTGAGTGGTGGTAATAAATCTAGGGTATTAATCAATAAGAAGATTTAGATAAATCTTTAAGATAAGTAAGTCTATGATCATTATCATTATTATTAATAGGAAGACAATTCTTCAAATCATATTACACACCCCATCAATTGAAATTGTTCCAATAAGCGTTAGATACTCTTTTTCCAATAAATATATCAGCTTTATAAATAAATGCAATATTAATTTTTACGTTTTCCACTTAAATTAAAGATTTTTATGTTTTTTTATAACCATCAAATAACATACTAAAATCTATGTAATCGCAGACTACTTCATAATTTAGACTATCATCCGATTCTTTATTATTAGTAAAGTTTTTATCAATTAATTTATTTTTAGGTACTTTGTAATTAATACGAAGTGATTGAGGAAAATTATTATTTCTAATCCCATGACTTGTAACTATGTGTGGTATTGAAAAAATTAAGTAACACCATTTGGTTGACATTTGTAAATAGGGTTCGAAAAAAATTACCATATTTTAGAAATCCATGAATCCTAGAATATTGCAAATGGTTTCTGTATACTGAACTAAATATTACAATATTAACACCCTCTTGATCATCGAGTTTGTATTGTCCTGGTTTTAATTCTTTACAGCCATTTATATCTAAATATGATTTCCTTATAGAACGTCCATTACAGCTATCATAAACTCTTTCTGTATAATTTTTATATTTGTGAATAATAATATATTTTGCTTTTGGAGAAACATCAGATTAAATATCAGTATTTCCATAATCATCCTATTCTATTTCTAGGATGTTCATCTTGGATAATTTGAGGATTTTCACTTTCGATAATACTATCATATACATCATCATCAATACAATCATGTTTAAGATTGGCAGAACAATCATATGGATTCAAAATCTCTTTTCACGATGTGCCTCTGTTTTAGTAGAATAAATATGTGGTTTTATAATAGAAGATTCTTATTTATTATGTGATGTCATATGTTGACTAAACGTAGAATATTTTTATGATGCATTAGATTCTATCGCTGGAACATCTACATCTGATGTGACTATTTTGGATTCATCAGGTGTTATCTCAGAATCTGTTATATATATTCGAAGTTTGCCTAACTTTTTTTAAATGATTAGTTAAAAATATTTGTAATAATCCATCATATTTTGATTCAACACAATAGTTAAATGGTATTTTATCATACCTGTATGCCCAGATCGACCGAGGAACATAAATATTACGATTTCCCCTCATCTGTATTATCAGAGTTTAACTCTTTAGTAAGTGTGATTATATTTATTTTTATATTTAATATGCTACTATATTATTTAACTTTACTTAATTAAATATATAATACCATGGTTTTGCAAAATCACAACAATTTTTGCAAATAAAGATAGATTCATAATGAATAATCATAAATATTTGTTACTTCTCAGCAATATTAACCTACTGTTTTAATTGTAAAAAATCAAAATAGACTAAATTGTATAAATTTTTATAATGCAGTATTTATAGCATTATTTAAATTATTTACTGAATAAAATC
>CANGJN010000120.1 GCA_947454215.1 Neisseriaceae bacterium
CCAAGATCCTTTGATTTGAGCCAATGATTCTTGTCCAACAATATAACTATATCTTTGATTAGTTAAAGTTTTATAACCTTCAATATTTTTAATAATTACTGGTCTTAAAAATAAAACTAGATTTGATTTAATATGTTGACGGCGTTCCCAACTAAATAACCAGCCAATATAAGGAATTTGACTTAATCCTGGAACTCCATTCTGTGTTATAGTTATACTATCTGCACTCATACCTCCAAGTGCTATAATTTGTCCATCATCAACTAAAACCGTAGCTCTTAAATTTCTTCTTAAGAAAGAAGGCCCATTGATATTAGCATTTAATGGTTGGTTTGGATCCAAGAGTGAATTTTCTTGCCAAATATCTAACTGAATAGAACCGCTTTGTGTAATGAGTGGTTTAACTTGTAACACAACCCCTAGATCTTGACGAGTTATGGTAGTAACCAAATTACCTGCAACAGCTGCAGTATTTTGATAAGATCCATTAGGAATACCAATATTTGAACCTACCATTATTCTAACTTCTTCATTATCTAAGGTGATCATTGTAGGTCGTGATAAAACATTACCAACACTATTTGCATTTATCATATCTGCTAATGCTCCTATAGTTGGTACTTGTTGACCACCAACGGTGGTTGTTCCTGTTACAAGACCAACATATACCTCATTTGGTAAGTTAATACCAGCTGAAGCCGATGAAGTCGATCCAGATGTTCCTGAACTAGAGGCACCAGCAAATGACGAGGCTAAACCAGAAAGTTGATTTCCATTTTGACCATAATTTGCTACTGCTAAAACACCTCCATTATTACTACCTGCTCCTGCTAACCACTGAACACCTAATGTACCACTTTGAGTTGCACTAATATCAGCAATCATTGCCTCAATCATCACCTGAGCACGTCTTACATCAAGCATTTCTATGATCATTCGTAGATTTTTATATACGGCTAACGGTGCTTGGATGATTAAAGAATTAGTAGTAGGTTCAGCTTGAACTAAAATTTTAGGCTGATCCTTTTGATTTACGCCATTCTGAAAATTATTAACTCCACCTCTAGATCCTCCAGAACCATTTCTTTGATTGCTAGATATTCCTGTACCTCCAGAAGAGCCTCCTCCACCACCACCAGAAGATGCAGTTGTACCAAATGAAGATGATGGCTCTGAAATAAATCTTGATACTGTTGAACTAGCCGTTATATCAGGATTATCTTGACCAGAAACGATAGTTCTTAATACTTCAGCAATATGCATTGCATCAGCATTTTTTAAATAAACCACGTGCATATTGTTTTGAACCTCACCCATATCTTTGTCAATATTTAAAGCTACATTAGTAATTTCTTTAAGTTTAGATGCATTAGTTGAAGATAGGATAATTGAATTAGTATTTGGAGAAACTGTTATTTGTACGGTAGGGCCATCTTGATTTCCAGAACCAAATCCTTGCCCTCCACCGAAACCACCAAATCCAGTTGATGCACCCATATATGATTGAATCATCTGAACTGCATCGGCAGCAACCGCATTTTTGAAAGTAATAATAACTGGTTTAATGGAGTTTGATCCACCCTCAACTATAGAAAGTTTATTTAGAATATTAGATATTCTTTTTATATTTGAAGCATAGTCGGTAAGGATAATTGAGTTATTATTAGAATAAACTGAAATAGAGTTATTTGGAGCAATTAAAGGTCTAACTGCATTTGCTAATTGAGATGCAGAACCATGTTCTATAACAAATATTTTAGTGATAATTTGATCACCTAATTGATGAGGTGATTTACCTTTTTTAAAAAAATTCTCAGTTTGCATTCCATATGTTTTAGCCTCTTGTTCTGGTAAAACTTTTATTACTCCATCAGCCTCAACAGTTCCATAACCTTGCATTCTTAAGGCTGACTCTAATACCTTATAACTATCTTCTTTGCTAATAGGTCTGTCAGAAATAATATTTATTACACCTTTAACCTTAGGATCAACAACAAAATTTTTACCAGATAATTCGCTAATCGCTCTTATAACAGAACGTATATCTGCATTTTCAAAATTTAATACAACGCTATTGTTGGATTTTGCCATATGAGGACCATTACCAGACGCCAATGATTCTGCATTACCATTATAATCATAATTTGGACCTTGTGGTGAATTATAGTTATTTTGAGGTACTTCATTATTAAATCTAGGCTGGTTAAAATTTTGTCCGCCAGGATAATTATTGGGTCTGAATTGACCACCTGCTTCAGGGTTTGGAACTTCTGGATTAATATTTTGACCAGGTATGTTTTGTTGAGGTGGTAATCCATTATTATTTAAATTGTTTTGATCTTGTATATTTCCAGCCACATTATTTGCGGGATTATTTATTGCCGATACAAAATGATTAACAAAAGTAAGAGACAAAATCAAAGTATTTAATTTGAGGTATTTTTTTTTCGTCATTTTTTTATTTTACCTTTATAAATAATTAACAAAAATATGAAAATAATCTTTATAATTAATGATACAAGAGAATTTAATAATAACATTTTACAAAGAATTATGTATTTAATTAGAATTGATACAAGAAACTATGAATACAAATATAATAATATGATTGTAACATTTAAATAAGTTATTGTGTTAGGTTATTTTTTTTTATTTTTAAGTAAATTAATTTTACAATCCATTAAAATAGATAAGTTGTTGGAATATAAGCATTTCTTAGACGAGAAATATCTTCATCAAGTAATTTATCTGCTGTTTGATCTTTAATATTAGTAACAAATAACTCTGATGTTACTTTATCTCATATTTAACGTGTAGATGATGAAGTCATAGAAATTGTTTTTATCTGTGGAAGTTTTTGACTACCTCAGTGTTATGTTTGGATATATCTAATATTATATTTATTGACAATGATTTAATCTATTATGATTATTGGAATTTCACTAAAAAATATTTAACTTCTTTTCTATTGTATGTTTATATAATAAATCAATAGAAAACTCTAGTTTATTTAAGTTTAGAGAGGCAACAATCGATTAATTCATTAATAACACTTATGTCAGAATACCAAGCAAAAGTTAAATTTATTAAAAGGTAAGTGAAGAATTTTATAAAAAAATACAACAGATTAACTACTTAAAACATTTCACATTGTAACTAGTAAGAATAAATCTAATTTATTCGTTGATTAAAAAATTATGTAATTTATATTTTTAAAATGAATGATAAAGTATATCAATAATTACTGTCTTGAAAAATGGGATAAGTAAACTAGTAATTTATAAAAAATTAATAATGTAATCATATGCAGTTGGAAAAAAACAAATTAAAATATAGATCCTGATAATATACTACTAAGTAGAGCGAAGAAATCTAATTTAAAAGAAACTACTCGATTTTATTAAAAGTATATTAGAAGAAAAACTAACATGAACTGGTAATTAAACAAAATTTAGATCTTGATATTATAATATTAGACTACATAATTACTTAAAAAAGTTGATAACTACTGATTGCTTATTTGAATTTGACTATAACCATATATTGCAACTAAGAGCCATTAGTATTATATGATTTACAATCAATCTAAAAATATTAATACGAATATTTTAATTTGTCCTTTTAGAGAAACTCTAACTTTTATATGTGTTATGTTGTAATAAATTTTAAGTATATAAGAATATTACTATAAAAACTTTATTTTAGAAATTATGACTTTGACTCAATTATTGATCAATATTTTTCTTATCAATTACTTTTTTCATTATAAACTCCTTTAAAAGATTATTATAATAAAAAATATATCTGATGTATGAAATATTATATCTGAAAGCAAAAGTATATAATAACTAAACAGGTTATTCAATAATCTTATTAAAGAGAAAATACAAATTTTAAAATGTATAGGTATAATTAGGA
>CANGJN010000121.1 GCA_947454215.1 Neisseriaceae bacterium
ACAATAAAGGAGTGATGTTCTTGATATTGTCATCCAAATATCTTTTGCAGTTGTTCCTTTTTGATTTTGAGTTTGAGAACTAACATCTCTTCTAATTGCCTGAGTTCTTGCTGCTAATTTTGAATGATTATTGGGTAAAAGAACCTTATCTAAAACTACAAATAAGTTTTCATTTTTACTTGTTGTTTGCAATTCTTTGATCTAATTCATCAAAACCTGTAACTGTTGAAAACAACTCATCAAATTCATAAGATAATGTTTAATTGCTTATAAGAATTTGAACAATACTTAAAAGCCAGTAATTTTTGATAATAATCCCAAAAATCATTGATACATATTTTGGTTTTGATTTGATTATCATGTATAAGAGAATTTAATTCCTTAAAATGTCTACTGTACCCAACATAATGATAATATTTTAGTAATCATCTTAAGTTTAGGTGCGTCATCACTAACTAAAATCTGTGGTGCGTTTAATATGTGTTTATAATAAAATATCGCACTGGATTTTATAATATTTTTTTGTGCTTGTGGATGATTCTCATTTAAATGATTGATAATACTTCTTTTAATTCTAGTGTAGACAGAATTGGTTTTAAATCAGCTTTAATTAAACTTACTACATTAACATAAACATTCATTATTGACAATAACTCATCAGTTGTATAATTAAATGTAGATATGGAGATAACTCCATACCTGTTTATATCTTATGTTTATTTACAAATTATATCTAAATCATCAGTTAAAAATCTATGAATTCCCTGTTCAAACATATTTCCATTGTAATATAAAGCAATAATTAGTCCTTTTAGATTAGAACCAAAATAACTACCTATGCTGTTAATAGGCATTTCGGCAATGTATGATTTACCTGTGGATGGTGAATAATATTCTTCAAGTAGAAACAATGTATGAAAAGAATACAATTTTACATCTGGTATGGTTTTTTATATCCTTAAAATAAAGCATCTGTAGGTAATTTAGTTTTATCAAACACAACTGTACCATAAATAGTTAAATCTTGATTTATGCGATGAGATTTTTTAGATACCTTTACTCTGAATCTATTTTCAGACGAAATGTCGTTATTAAATTTGCTTGTTTCATTATCTATATTATCATATAATTGATGAATAAGTGAACTGTTATTATTAATTTACTGCTTAATAGAAATATTTTTTACTTTAGTTCGAAGGTTTTCCTTATTCCCCTTGACTTATATTATATGTGATCTATTCGCTTTTTAACTATCTGTATTAATTTCATCCCACATAAGTTCTATCAAATTTCCAGATTTAAGCGTTGATTCTTGAAATGTAATAATTTGATTTAAATATATACTCTCTGGATTTAATTTACATAGGTCAATAGGCATTTGAAGTGCTACCTTTTTAACAAGATTTTCTAAATCTTTAAGTTCAACCTTAGATTTAAATTTATTCTATAAAAATGATATATGAAGGAATTGGTGCTGTGATGCAATATATTTTTTAAAATTTATAATTTTGTTGATAGTTTTATGTTGTAATAAATTTAAATCTTATAATCATTTTTGTTTAATTTAATAAATATAGTTGATTTTACTACATTTAAAAAATTCTGGTAGTTTTTTTATTTTACCGATTACTTTGGAGTGGATACAAATATCTTGTATCTTAAAAATCAGGTAAATCAATAATAATTATAAATAATATGTTCATTTTTTCTTATTGAAGTAATAAAAATGTTAAACTCTATTACATTTTTCTTTACAATAATTTTTCCTTCATATAAATCGTTATTGCATTTATGCTCTTTAATTAAAATTATATTATTTAAATCCGAAATATTGAAAGTAAATATTTTTGAAAATTTACCTAATCGTAGGTGCCAAAATTCAAGATTTTCATTGAATACCCATTTTTTATAATCAATCGTTTTATATCTATTGTAAAATATATCTTCAAATAGTATTGTAGAGTCTGTTATTGATATATTTGTAGCGCCTATTTCTTTTGCATTCCAATTCATATTAGAATTTGCTATACTTGTTGAGTTAAAATTAAATTTAGATATATTTTTAAAACAATCAAATAGTTTCATATAAAACCTTATAATTATCTACTCTTAGAGTAAGAATAAAAATTAGCACTATAAAGAGGTATTACAATTTTTATTATAATTATCCAAAATAATTTGAAGATTTGGTAAAAAGTATTCTTTTAATAACATACTTTCTTCACCTTTTACAAATACAGACTCTCTGTAATAAATCTCTTTAAGATCATCATTTATATAGTTTAATATTTGTAAATTATCTATTTGATTTTTAGTAATTTTTATTACTTTCATAGACTGTCTTTTAAATAAAGAATCCTTTTCAAATAATCTTATACCGATTGGAATACCTCCTGAGTTAGTTAATAAATCGACAAAAGAACTATTAGATTCATCTGTAATACTTAGTCCAAACATTACAACCTGTTTAGCCACAGAAACTTTTATCAACCTCTCAACTGTCTTAAAATTCTTTGATAAGTTTAATAATTCTAGACTATAGTCTGAAGATAACTTTTTAAAGTTAGCTGTAGCCGATCCATAATCATTAATAAATTCATTTAAAGTTAATTTTTCCATTTAATTTTACTCCACAGTTACACTTTTTGCTAAATTTCTTGGTTTATCAACATCTGTACCTTTAACTATTGATGTATAATAAGCTAATAATTGCAATGGAATTGAAAATACTATTGGCAATAAATAGGTAGAAACATTAGAAATAGGTAAACAATAATGCTGATAAGATTTATTAAATAACTCTTCATCTATAAAATCACTAAACAAATATACCTTACCCTTTCTAGAAAGTATTTCTAAAATATTATTCTTTGTTTTATCCATTAATAAGTTTTGGGATAGCAATACTAAACAAGGCATACTATCATCGATCAAAGCCAAAGGTCCATGTTTTAACTCTCCTGCCGCATAAGCTTCAGCATGAATATAAGAAACCTCTTTTAATTTTAAAGCCCCCTCTACAGCCAAAGGATACAAAGTATTTCTTCCAATAAAAAGAATATTAGATTCATACTTTAAGGTAAAGGCAATTTTTTCAATTAAATGTGCTGACGTGAGAACCTTTTCTACCATAAAGGGTAATTTTTTAATATTTTGAAACCAAATCCCTATTTCATCCACAGTTAAATTCCCTTTGGCTTTTTTAATACAAAATACTAGATATAACAATACCAATAACTGAGTAGTAAAGGCCTTTGTTGAGGCAACGCCTATTTCTGGACCGGCTTTAGTTAAAATATTTAATAAACACATTCTTACTAAAGTACTTTTAGCAACATTACAAATAACTAAAGTATTTTTAATACCTAATTCTTGGATTTTTTTTAATGCAGATATTGTATCTGCAGTTTCCCCAGATTGTGAAATAGCAATATAAAGAGTATTATGATCAACTATAGTGTTCCTATACCTAAATTCACTAGCAATTTCAACATTACACTCTATACCTGCTAAATCTTCTAGCCAATATTTAAAAATATTACCTGCATTTAAACTAGTACCACAGGCAATTACCTGAACTTTTTTAATATTACTAAAAATCACACTAGCTTGATAACCAAATAATAATGGATCTATATTATTATTAAATGAATTTATTAAATCTGATAAAACTTCCGTTTGTTCAAAAATTTCCTTTTGCATATAATGTTTAAAAACACCTAACTCTATTTTACTAACATTAAATTCACTAATATTTATTGGTCTTACAGTCAGTTTACCATTATTATAAATGTTATGACTACTAATTTTAATATCAACAATATCATTATCCTCTAAATAAACAAATTTAGAAGTAACTGGTAATAGTGCAGCAATATCAGATGCGAAAAACATTTC
>CANGJN010000122.1 GCA_947454215.1 Neisseriaceae bacterium
ATAATTCTTCTTGTTTAACCATGATATATTTCCTCTAAAAATTAGATTAAAATTATATCATATAGTAGTTTTCTTAGTAATAAATTTATTTTATTATTTTTTTATTAAAAAAAATAAAGTTATTCAACATGTTACATCAAAAAAATTTTATAATTGAAAGGTGTTTAGGTTACTTATCTAATTTTTTCTTTCACCTTATTGAGTTTTCAAATATACTTAAATATGCAATAAATTGCGGTTTTTTGATAGGAGATATGTTATAAATTTTATTTTTATTTTTGATTAAAAAATAGTGTTTTTTTAATGACAAAAAAGACATTTTTTTACTGTTTTAAGTATATTTTAATTTAAAAATTTTAAAATCGCAAATTATAACAAAACTGAGTATACACATTAAATATTCATTTCTAAAAAATCTTTTATATTCTCATTGTCAACACTACCTCCTATTTTTAATCTCAAGAATGGAATATTATATTTTGTCAATATAGAATCTTTCATTGCATCTCTTTCAGCCTGTTTTGTCCCAATTTTATGATAATTATGCCCATCAACTTCGATTACAGCCACAACTGATTTATGTATTTTATTAAATATTAAAAAATCAACATGGGTTAAGTTATTTGATAAATACTTTATTTCTTGTGCATTTAATAACGTTGTTTTACGAATTATCATATTTAATTGAACATGTATTGCAACATCTAAAGATTGAAATTTTTTATTATTTGGATTAGTTAAAGTTTCCTTAATATTTTTATATGCTAAATTTTCACTATCATAAATAGATACTTTATCATTATCTTTTAATAATTTATGTAATTGTTGCTTATTTTCTTTATATAAATAATCAAATATTGAAAAAATACTGCTATCAATATTAGTAAAATTATTATATTCAATATATTTAACTAATTCATAAATTTCACTTTTAACTAAATCATCATTATGATCTACAATAATTATCAATTGTTTCTTAGCCCTTGATACTATTACGTTTATCATATTATCAACTTGATTTTTGAATGCTGACAAATGATTCTTAACAGTCGAAAAAATAATTACATCACATTCTTGTCCTTGAAAACCATGTATCGTATCAATTTTATGATCATTAACTAGAGGTGTTTTTTTAAGTGATTCTCTTTGATTTATAAAAGGTGTTACTATACCAATATTATTAATAATGTTTAATTTAGTAAAAATTTCTTTTTTGATAATATCAATTTGTCTTTGATTAATATTATCACGGACATGAGTTCCTTTTTGTGTTTTATATAATACCATAGGACTATCATGATCGCAATCTTCAGTCATTATTATTATTTGATTATTATAATATTTTTTATTACAATAATCAATAATTTTAGGATGACATCGAAAGTGTTCTTTTAAAAATACTGGTTTAATGTGAGGAAATAATTTTTTAATTACAGACAATATATTATTCGAGTAGTGAAAAGCTTGGCTAAGATTGTATTTTTTAAAAATCTCATCAATATTGTGTGAATCTTGAACAATGTGTGATAGTTGTTTATTATCTCCAATGACTACTAATTTTTTAGCACATGACATAGATAAAGCAGCACTGCATATGCAAACCTGTGAGGCTTCATCTATAATAACATAATCATATAATGTACCATCTGCCAAACTGCTTGTTAAACTATATGTGGTACTTAGAATAATTGGATATCTTTGTAAAAACTTTTCAGAATTTTTTTTATACTTCAACTCAAATAGTTCATAGGTTTGCCATTTGTTATTTTTATACTTTTTAATCAATTCTGAATTGAGTATTTTTCTAGAGATCTCTGAATACAAATTAATTTTTTTTTCATAATTAAAAGTATTTAATTTATTAGTAATATCCAGAATATTTGTCTCTATTTTTTTTAGTGTTAATTCATAAAACTTTTGTTGGAAAATAGAATTTAAAGAGTTTTTATTTATATTAGGATTGTTTTGTAAAAATTGCTCAATAAATATTTTTTCTCTATTAATAATTCTTAAAAATTCTAAAATTTTTGTTATCCAACCTATCATAGACTTTTTAGTATTTAGGAGTGGATCTAAATAAATTAATGTTTTTATTACAAATTTAATTGACTTAATTGATTTAATCTTATTTAAACTATCTGATGTGTAATCAATATTATTGATTTGTAAATAATCTTGAAAATATTTATATTCAATTTTTAATTCTGAAAGTTGTTGTTTTAATATATATAATTTATTTTGTAAATCATAAATAAAACTTAGTTCATTATTTAGATAATTTAGTTGATTATATAAAGCTGACTTATCTATATGTTGATCAGACAACATATCATTAATATTAGGTTCTTTTTGGTTTTGAATAAATGTTTCTTTATTCTTTAAGTTACCTAGAGATGCAGTTAAAAAATCCAAATTTTCATTTTTTAATTTTTCAAATACATTGCGTGTAGCTGTATTATTATTTGAAATAATAGCTACAGTTTTATTATTAATAATGGCATTAGCAACAATATTTAAAATAACTTGTGTTTTTCCTGTACCTGGTGGACCTTCTACTACACTTAATCTATTACTCAATGCGTTTATAATTGCTGTCCTCTGACTAAGAGTAAATTTAAAAGGACAAACTAGTGCATTAGATGTCTTAGTTACAACCTCAGGACAATTGTTATTTAAAAAATTTTCTAATATACTTCCTTTGGGTATTGCTGTTATTTCTTTCCACTTGTTATACAGTATATTGTTATTGTTGTTAGCATAATTTAAATTTTCATAGAAATTGTTTTCTTCAATTTTCCCTACGACATTAGATAATTCTCGAAAATAATCAATATAATGTTTATTAGTATTATTGATAATAAAGATCTTCCTTAACTAGAAATGACAGAGTTTATTTATAGAATTAATCCCGATGCACTTAATTTACCAGGAATTCCCATAATTTTTTAAAGTGTGACAAAATTGATGTTTATATAACATTGAAAAAATAATATATACACTAAAGATTTGTAATTGAATTATCTATTTATTTGCATCTGAATAGTTTTCAATATATACAATAGTAGAAATTATATTGGTTTATTAAACCTTTACAGTATTAGAAGTTATTTCTACGATCTCATTAAGTTCATAGATTATACTCTAGAGATATACAAATTACAAACCTTTAATATAGATCCTTGTACAAAACAACATAAATCTCAAGCAGAAATTAGAAACACCCCCACGTACATGGGGAAGATCTACTGCTTATTGGATATATGGCGTTGGTTATTAGCAATTCTAATTAAACCTGAGACATGTAAAATTTAATTAATTATGCTTTTAGGATCAAATGATAAGTATAATTGATTGGTTTTTTTAGCCATAATTCCACCTATAATCATAATTCTTTGGTTAACTAACTTATGATTGGATACATCAATTTGTTTCCATTTATGCTTTAGTAAGAACTTCATTGAGGTTCCATAGACTATTTTAGGTATCCCTGCCCATAATGCAGCATTTAGTGATATTCCACAGGGTTCTGCTGTACTAATCAAAGTTGTATTTTTCCAGTTTATTTTATGTTTATATTTCTTAGCACAAGAGTTAATGGCTACAATCTCTGATTGAAGAGAAGGATTATTTGTACTAATATTTTTATTAGTGCCCATACACAGTATTTTCCCTGTTTCATTATCTACAATCATAGCAGAAAATGGAAAATCATGTTTAATCTTTTTAGTTATATTAATTAATTTTAACATATATGTATTATAATTTAAATCTTTAGCATATATTATATTTGCAAAAATAAATAAAAATAGAATTTTTTTCATTCTTTTCCTTCATAAAAATATTTGTCTTATAGTCTATCTATATTTTGAATTGTGATTAA
>CANGJN010000123.1 GCA_947454215.1 Neisseriaceae bacterium
AAATGGTATTAGTCTGGAGAGGATATGAAATTAATAAAATGACTATTAATATTTAAAACCGATAATAATAGATATGAATTGGTTTAGTAATAATATCAATCATTCGGCTAAATTTATAATAGAATCATTTATTAAAAGATGGGATGTAGAAGTTATATTTGAATAAACTAGAACTCACTTATGAGTTGAAACTCAAAGTCAATGGTATGATTTGGCAATTTTATTTAAGAAATATTCCAGTTTTAATGGCAATGTTTTCTTTAATTTTTATTCTTGCTAACGAATTTCTTAATCAAGATCCAGGATGTTTAACTATAAGCAGTGTATCTTGGTATAAAGAAGATCATGTAACTTTTATTTATGTACACTTATTAGTAAAACAAAAATAATCAATAGTTTATATTTAATAAGTCTACTAAAAAAGGTGACACGTAAAATTTAAAACCTATGATTTTACTTAAATGATAAATACTATGCTTATGGTTAGCCTAGATTTTAAAAAAATGGTCAAAGTCACTTAAAAACAAGTATTTAATATTTCTGATAACTTATTTATACCTATTAGGTCAATATTTTTATAATTTTCTTTAGATAAATTTGCAGTTGGTACTACTATTCTTTCAAAACCAAGTTTTATGCTTTCTTTAATCCGCTCTTGTCCTTTTTGTACAGTTCTAATTTCTCCTGTTAACCCTACTTCGCCAAAGACTGCAAGTTTAGGAAGTGTTGCTTTATTCTTAAAAGATGAAACAATAGCTAAAACCACAGCTAAATCTATAGCTGGTTCATTAACTTTTATCCCGCCAACAACATTTAAAAATATATCTTGATCAAATAATTGTATTTGTAAGTGTCTTTGAATTATTGCAATTAACATAGATAACCTATAACTATCCATACCTACTGCTAATCTTTTAGGTGGCATAATATGAGATGTATCTACTATTGCTTGAACCTCTACCAATAAAGGTCTTGTACCTTCTTGTGTAATTAAAATACAACTGCCAGGAATATTGTTTCTATACGATGACAAGAATAATGCTGAAGGATTATTTACTTCTTTTAACCCTTTATCAGTCATTGCAAAAATTCCAAGTTCATTTACTGCCCCAAATCTATTTTTTACTCCCCGTAGCATTCTATAATTAGAATATTGTTCTCCCTCAAAATATAAAACAGCATCGACAATGTGTTCTAAAACTCTAGGTCCGGCAATAGTTCCATCTTTAGTAACATGTCCTATCATAATAACTGTAATATTCTTTTGTTTGGCAATTCTTGTTAATATACTAGCACATTCTCTTACTTGAGATACAGATCCTGGTGCGGACTGAAGCATATCCGTGTACATAGTCTGAATTGAATCAATGACAATCATTTTTGGGCATTCACTGTTTATTGAATTTATAATTGAATTTAAACCAATTTCAGACATTACTCTTAAATTAGAATTTCCTTTTATAGAAAGTCTATTAGCTCTTATTGCTACTTGCTCAATGGACTCTTCTCCAGTAATATACAACACTTTACTTTGATTCGATATTTGTGACATTACTTGTAAAATTAAAGTTGATTTGCCTATTCCAGGATCACCACCAATTAGTATAACCGACCCGTTAGCAAAACCACCACCTAAAACTCTATCTAGTTCAAGAATATTAGATTTTATTCTATCTACCTCTTGTGCTACAATATTTGATAAATCAACTATAGTAGAAGCTGAATTTAAACCATCATATTTATTAGATTTTTTTGATTCAACTATTGTTTCTACCATGCTATTCCATGAACCACAACTATTACATTTACCCTGCCATTTTAGATGTTTATCTCCACAAGAGTTGCATTCAAAAATAACTTTATTACTCATAATCCCCTCATATAATGTAGAATAAATATTTTCTTCAATGATTGGCAGATAATTGATTATACCAATTATTATAACTATTTAAGCAAGTTAATGATTAATACTTGAAGTAAAGTTTAAAGAATTAAAAATTTATTTTATTAATTACTATTGCTACTTTAGTTTTCACTACCTGAGATTCTTTGTACTCATCAGTTTTTTGATATTCTGCTAAGTCTTCTTCTTTTGATAACGTAGTTGTAGAAAGTTTTTTTAAGTCTGTCGCATGTTTTATTTTATCAGAATCAGGTGACAATAACATAATAAGTCTCGTTGAGTATAATTTATCAAATCTAAAGTTTAAATCCCATAAACCACCAAATACACTTTGGTATTCTAATTCAGGGACATTTTGTTTTTTAGTATCCCATGTAACATTGTGAGGTTTATATTTACAAATATAAGTACCTCCATTTAATTTTGATATTAACGTATCATCTAAAAACACTCCACTTACAAAAATATCTTCATATTGTTGAACCATAACTAGATTAAATAATTCTTTTTCAATTCCAAATTTTTTTTCTAAATCTTGTTCTTCATGGCTTGCATTTTTAATAAGTTCAAAAATTCCATAATTTTTTAGATAAGCAATTGTATGGTAAAATATATCTTCTGCAGGAATTACCGTATCATTAAGAAATTCGGGTTTTACACCTCTGCTCCTCGGTCTAGATTGTAAAATTAAACCTTTAAATTCTGTATAATATTTATTTGAATCGTTAAGTATAGTTGTATATTTTTCTTTTAAATTTTGTAAATCTGTGTTGGACTCAACTTTATAGTTTTTCAAACTTTCACTTAATTGAGGATCGATGAATTCATACTTGTCAAACATTAAATCTACTGGTGGACTTCTCAATGAATGAAGTGGTATATATCTAATATCAAATGTATCATTACGTAAAGATTTAATAAATATTAAATAAATTTTGTTAGATAGTCTTGAAATATAAAAAAACATACTATATTTTGTTAAGCGTGAAATATTGGCCTCAAATGTAGAACAAATGTCTGCTGGTGATTTTTGGTTAAATAATACCTTATCTGTTAGATAAACTGGTATATAAGTAATACTATAAACGTTCATGCATAAAAAAATTAAGAGAAATATTATTTTCATTTTAATACTCATTAAAATTGTTTGTAACCTAAATATAGGTATATAAAAAGGTTATTATATAAAAATTTAATTTATCAATAGATTTGATATCAAAGCCTGTATAAATATGATAAATTCTAGCATAAAATTATTAATCATGTTTTTAAAAAAACAAGTCATTAGGTAAAATATATAAATTATTTATAATATTTATTTGCCAATACAAAATTTACTAAATATTTCTCCTAGTAAATCATCTGAAGAATAAGCACCAGTTATTTCGCTTAAATTATTATGGGCATAACGAAGTTTTTCTGCTATTATTTCTAAACTCTCCCAATATTGAGAAGTAGAGTTTATATGCTCAATTGCCTTATTTATTAAATTCAAATGTCTATTTCTTGCAGTAAAAACATTCTCTTGATTATTTAAAAATCCAACTATTTCAAGTATTTTATTTTTTAATTGTGTTATGCCTATATTCTTTTTTGCTGAAATATAGATATTTATTTTTTCTTCATTGGCTGAGATGTAGTCAATATCATAAAAATTATTATTTATAAGATCTATTTTATTATGGACAAATAATTTGGGAATATTATTTGGAATAGTCTTTATTATTTGTTCATCATCTTGTGTAATCCCATCATTTGCATCTAATACTATCAAACAAACAGAGGCCAATTGCATAATTGCAAAAGATTTTTCGATACCAATTTTTTCAATAACATCATCTGTATTGCGAATACCCGCAGTATCAATAACATTAAATGGAACATTGTTTATTAAAATTTTTTCTTTTATAACATCTCGTGTTGTTCCAGGAATATTAGTTACAATAGCAATATCTTCGT
>CANGJN010000124.1 GCA_947454215.1 Neisseriaceae bacterium
TATTAATTTTTTTATAATACAATATAGGTAGGTTGATGAAACCACAAATACATACATCGACTATTGTGGATGATGGTGCCATAATTGGAGAAAACACTAAAATATGGCACTTTACTCACATATCCTCTAAAGTAATTATAGGGAAAAATTGTAGTTTAGGACAAAATGTTTTTGTAGGAAATAATGTAATTATTGGAGATAATGTTAAAATACAAAACAATGTATCGATATACGATGGTGTGATATTAGAAGACAATGTATTTTGTGGTCCTTCAATGACATTTACAAATGTCATAAATCCTAGAAGCCATATTAATCGAAAAGATAAATTTCAAAAAACAATTGTAAAAATTGGGGCAACAATTGGAGCCAATGCAACAATAATATGTGGGGTTGAACTAGGAGAATATTCATTAGTTGGGGCTGGCACTGTAGTAAAAAAAAATGTACATTCATATGAGACTGTTGTAGGAGTACCAGCTTCACACCTAGGATGGGTATGTCAATGTGGCGAAAAACTACTATTTGATAGCAACAATAAATCTCACTGTAACTTTTGTCATAAAGATTATTATTTAGAAAAACAAAGGTGTAATATTGCAAAAAATTAAAGATTTAGTTATTAATGCCAAATTACCTAAAAAAGAGGTATATTATTTATTAAAGCATGTATTAAATTTAAATGAAATACAATTAATGATTAATGAGGAATTAGAGTTAAGTGAGATAGAGTATAAAACTTTTATCAAACTTTGTGATTTAAGAAGAAAAAAGGTACCTTTAAATTATTTAAGTCAAGAATGTGAGTTCTATTCAAGAACATTTAAAGTTACTCAAGATACTTTAATTCCAAGACAAGAGACAGAACATATAATAGATGCAATACTAGAAGTTAGCAAATCCAATCCTGATTTAATTAATATTTTAGATTTAGGAACAGGTTCTGGGATAATAGCAATTACATTAAAATTAGAAAATAAAAACTTCAATATTACCGCTATAGATAAATTAGAAAATACTCTCAATATTGCCAAATATAATGCTGATAAATTAGACGCACAGATTAATTTTTTTGTTTCAGACTGGTTTAAAAATATTAAGAATAAATTTGATATTATTGTAAGCAACCCACCTTATATATCTATTAATGACTCCCATCTCAAAGATTTAACTTATGAACCATTAGAGGCTTTAACTGATTATGGAAATGGATTTTTTAATATAAAACATATTATAGAAAAATCAAATCAATATCTTAATAAAAATGGGTGGCTATTTATTGAACATGGTTATAATCAAGGTGAACTAGTACGTAATTTGTTTAAAGAAAATAGTTATTACCATGTATCTACTATTAGAGACTTTGCTGGAATAGAAAGAATTTCTTATGGAAAAATTAACTTATAATCTAAGAATAAGAAATAGTTTTAAGTCTTACTTAGTTATTTTAATAATCTTAACTATTATAATTAATTTTATTGGTATATTCCTTCCAATAGTTAGAAACGATGACCCAATACTCTATGCTATTATTTCGAAAAACATGGTTTTAAATTCTAATTGGAGTAGTTTGATTTTTAAAGGTCAAGACTGGCTAGACAAACCACATTTACCTTTTTGGTTAACACTATTATCTTTTAAAATCTTTGGGGTAAAATCTTTTGCTTACATATTGCCTGGGTTTATATTTCATTTAATCGGAGCATATTATACATATAATTTGGCATTTAGTCTATATAGAAATAAAGAAATTGGTTTAATTTCCACCCTAATATATTTATCCTCATTACATTTATTTATTTCATCAATTGATGTTCGTGCTGAAGCATATTTATTAGGCTCTATAATTCCTTCTTGCTATTACTGGTACAAGTATGCCCAAATATCAAAAACATCTATCAAATATCTTCTTTTAGGAACCACTTTTACAGCAATTGCTTTAATGACCAAAGGGCCATTTATTCTGTTAGTTTCTTATGGTGGAATAATATTTAAATTTGTCTTTAATAAAGAGATTTCAAAACTATTTAGTTTAAAGTGGATATCTGCATTTATTTTGCCATTTATTTTTATTTTACCTGAATATATATCGTTATATTTACAGTTCGACTCTCATCCAGAAAAATTAGTTCATGGCAAATATGGTGTTTCAGGAATAAAATGGTTTTTATGGGATAGTCAATTTGGTAGATTTTTTAATACTGGGCCAATAACGGTAAATCATGTCCAACCGTTTCATTATTTTTACTACTTCCATACGTTTTTATGGTCATTTTTACCGTGGTCTTTAATATTCATATTTATTTGCCTAAGAGACCTAAAATACTATGAAAAGATTGAAAATAAAAACCACCTACTTTTTTTATTTGGCTCTTTTATTCCAGCATTTATTGTATTTAGTATTACTAAATTTCAACTAGATCACTATATAAATATTTTAATCCCATTTTCCTCAATTCTTTGTGCAGAATGGATGTACCGTTATAAGAAACACAATAAAAATATTCCTGCCTCTATATTAAATATTCAAATTTATTTCTGTTATTTTTTATTAATTTTAGTTACAATATTAAGTGTTATTATATTTAATTTATTTACCAATTTATTAATTTTATCTTTAGTTGTATTAATAATATACATTTTTCTTAGGCAAAGAAAAAAATATCAAATTGATAAAATAATTGTATACTCTGTATTAGTGTTTAATTTAATATTTATATTTATGTTAGAGGTAAATGAAATATATATTAAATATGATTTAGGTTATCAAGTAGCAAATCAGTTAAATAATATGAATAAAGCCCAATTATTGACTTATAAAGTTGACTCTCTAACCTTAGAATTTTATTTAAATTCTAAATATAAGACAATTATAGATATCAAAGATATATATAAATATAACAGCTATTATTTACTAATATCTGAAAATAATTTAAAATTGATTCAAGGTAATAAATATTACATAGTTAAAGTTTTTCAAGAAACCACAATAGATAAAGTTTTTAATAATATTTTACATCTATCAGATACAAGTAAATTTACACATAAATATTTATTAATAAAAATATAAATAAAATACCCTAACCAAGAAAAACTATATTTAACCTTTATAAATCAGGTTATAAAAATCTTTAAAGGATAATTAAATAGATACCAGTTGAAACTTGTGTATAAAAGAATTTACTCAACAATATAAGAAATTATTGATCAATCACAACATGAACTTAACTTCATTATTAAAAACCTATTTAAAAACACATTACCTCATCAAATTATAAACATTTTCTCATGCAACTATCTGCTTGTTTAAAATATGAAGATGATCTTACCCTCAAGAAATAAAACTCAAATATTTAAGAGTTAATTTAATTGTAGGTATTATTAATATGAAATTATGCAACATAAAGAACTAAATAATTATATCATTATTTAGCCTAAATTTTTATAACACTTTTATGCTATTACTAACTAAACTCAATATAGCTTAGTAGAATTTTTATTTTTAAATAATAAAAATTTATTAGAAATGTTAATATAATATTCTTTTTGATAGCAAAAAAGTATTTTAAGGTATTATTATAATATTATACTCACGAAAACATTATACTTGTTTATTAAAAATTATCAAAATTAATTTTAAAAATTGCTTCGGCATATAAAAAAACAAGTAATTATTTTTTTAAAATATTTATTACACTAATATAAATAAATTATTTATTTAGATATTACCACTGTATGGTTATTATTAAATAAAATCTTATCGTATTTGCTTTTTATTTTTTTATATGATATAATAACTCAATTTTTACATTTATAATAACTTTTAGTTACAATATTTATAATAA
>CANGJN010000125.1 GCA_947454215.1 Neisseriaceae bacterium
GACCAAACTAGTGGAACTGTCCAGCTAGGTATATTATTTTGAATATAGTTAAATTCGTGAGTTAATGAATTTAAATTTTTCGAGTAAGAATAATAAACAATAGCTAATAAGTGCGATTCAGGGAAATTATATTTATTTAAAATATAATTAGAGAAAATATTTAAAGCATCTGAATGAATTTTATTTAAACTTGAACTTGATATATAAGATAAAAATAATAATATAAATCTTTGTTTATCAGGATTTTGTTTCATAATCAAATCAAACTTACTAATTGCTAAAGTATAGTTATTTTCTTCAATATAATTTTTTATTTGGAAAATATTTGCTATATTCGAATTAGGTGATATTTTTATAAACATATTTATAAAATAATTAATTTGATTTTGTTGAACTAATGAGTGTGGTAAATTTGTTAATGTTATAATTGTTTTATATACTAGTTTAGGATTTTTATATTTTGAAGATAATTTATTGTATATTATTAAAGCATTAGAAAATTCACCTTTATTAAATAAAATATCTGCTTGTAATAATAAATAAATATCAGTAGGGTTTACTTTTGATGAAATATTTTCTTTAGCATTTGGTGTATTTTCTAACATATCATTTGAATTTATTATTTGAGAAAGATCATTTTGATAATTTGTAGATTTAAAATCTTCAGTATCAAATTTATTTTGTAAAATAGAACAAGAGGTTAAAAAAAATAATAAGAAAAAAATAATTTTCATTAAATAATACCTTCCAATTTGTGTTAAAATATTTATACTTAAATATATATTTTAACATTTTTTTGAAAAGAGTTTCTAAATTTATGCCTGAATTACCAGAAGTTGAAACCATTAAGAATGGTATTCTAAAAATTATTGATGATAAAGTTGTTGATGTAGTTATTAGAAATAGTAATTTACGTTATAAGATAAACAAAGATTTGAGTAAATTTTGTTTAAATAAGGTAGTAAAAGATATATATAGAAGAGGCAAGTATTTAATTATAAGATTTAATAAAGGTAACTTAATTTTACACTTTGGGATGACAGGAAGTTTGGTTTTTATCAATAAAAAATTATCTGAAATAAAAAAACATGATCATGTTGATATTGTTTTTGAAAAATTTCTACTAAGATATAATGACCCTCGAAGATTTGGTTTTATTAAATATGAGGAAGAAATTACAAATTGTGAATTATTAAATAAATTAGGTTTGGAGCCACTATCTGACAACTTTACAGCAGAGTATTTGTTTGATAAAATTAAAGATAAGAAGACTAAAATAAAACAACTTATTATGAATAATGAGATTGTTGTAGGTATAGGAAATATATATGCTTGTGAATCTTTATTTTTAAGTTGTATCTCACCACTTAGGTCGGGTAATGCAATAAGTTTAAGACAAACTCGAAAACTAGTAGAATGTATAAAAAATGTGTTAAATCAAGCCATTTTGAGTGGTGGTAGCACTCTAAAAGATTATAAAAAAGTAGATGGTACATTGGGTTATTTCCAAATCAATCATAAAGTTTATGGTAAAAGTGGCAAACCATGTACAAGTTGTAATACAACTATATCTGAGATAAGAATTGGTCAAAGAAACACTTTTTATTGTGGTGTTTGTCAAATATAGAATACCTAAAATATATTGAATAATTTTAAAGTGATATTATTATGAAAATAATTATATTTTTATTATTAATAATATTTTCTTCTGCTGTTGAATTTAATACAAATTCAATTATATCTATTTATGATGATAATGGGAATGGAGTGTGTCCTGGAGTAATTATTGCAGATAAGTATGTGATATCTGGAAACTATTGTGATACAAAGAATAAACCTTCATATATTATATATAAAGAAAATTATTACCCAATTATTGCCTATAAAAAGTTTAATGGAATTGTATTATTTAAAACATCGATGATGTTTGAATCTAAAGATTTTGTAGCAATTTCTCCTTATAACCAAATCTTTCTAAAAGAATTACCAGAAAGTTATAAAACAATACACTGTGATAAAAATATTGAAATAAATTACTTTAATATAGAGTTTGATGAAGATTCAAATTTATTTGTTACTAAACAATTTATTGAACCTATTGATAATTATTTGTATAGAAATGATAAAATACTTATTAATTATTTGACAAAATATCAACAAAGAATAAGTTCTGATAGGAGTAAAAAAATCATTCTTAGCACAGTACGATCAGAGCATGAAAAAAAAATAAGTGCTGACAAGTTTTTTTTATGGCGAAAATGTTTCGGTAAATATACTTTGGAAGGTATATATAACTCAAGAGATAAATTTGTAAATCTAACTCATTTTCATAATGGTATATTTGACAATATTATTAGTTTATCATATTCAGATAAGGGATCATTAAGTGCTCTAGTTGAACATCATGATATTGATATGCTCAAGAGTATTTTATTTGTAGATATTCCTATTCTGTCAGATGGTAACGTAAATGCTTATTTGGATAGAATGATACACGAAGATTGGATTGAGATTGATGGTAAAAGATATAAAATACCATTCAAATCTAGTAAGGTTACTAATAATCCATGTGGGACTAAATTAGACCTAATGACATTATTTTTATATAAGTTTCCTGATCCTAATATAAAATTTGTTAAAATTTTCTTAAAATGCAGAGATAACTATAATTGTTTTAAAATACTTGGAAGATCTTTTAATGATCATATAACTTTGGGATATAGATCATTAGAAAGCAATAAAATAATGATTGTTGATCCTGCAGTTAGCGATGAAGCATTTCCTTTAAGTTATGAAAGTTTTTATAGCAAAGGCTTGTTTTATCCCATTATTGATCGTGATAATATATTGAAGAATCTAAGTTATTTAGTATCTGTAGCCAATGTAGGGTTTACAAGGTTAATATGGTGGTCACAACAAGAAGTGAATGTCAATGATGAGGTATATAGGAAAGTAATAGATAGTAATAAATACTGCATAGAGGAAGGTTATACTAGTAGTGACTGATAAAAATTATTTATAGACTATTCGAATTTAATAATAGAAAAAAGTAATATAAACAAATCAATAATTTATATTGTATTATACTCTGAATACTATCTAAGTCACATTCTTGAATACCAAATCTATTACCAAGATTTGGTAAGACCGAAAAATATGGTTACTCTTTTATTATCTAAATCAATTAATTCCTAAAATCTTTTAACTTTCCTGAATGCACTTTTACTGTACTGATCATTAATTATTAACAAATTTTCTTTATCTGATATTTTTGTTAATGTATTTTTAACAAAAAATCACTAATTTTACACTATTTAAAGTGTTTTTCCATTCACCTGAATTCAAGATTTTTCTAAATTATGTGAATTAAGTTTTACTTTAAAATGTTGTCAATATTTTTATAGATTGCTCTTCAATAACTATATTGAAAAGTTAAGATATATGCTTAGTTAAGCAATAATTTTAGATTTAATTTTTTAAATAGTGTATAATCATAATGTAATTTATAATACTGTGATTTTTTTAAAATTTAAGTTTATTTTATCTAATTAAATCGATATATTATGATTTTATAAAATTAATTAAGAAACTACAAATTGTATGACAAAAACCATTAAATATACTTAAAACGGTAAAAAATATGGTTTTTATTTTTAAAAATACTATTTCTTTTAATTATAATAAAATAAAATTATAAAATATTTTATAATCAATAAAAACACAACTTATGACAGACTTAAGCATATTATAAATTATTTTTTTTGGAAAAGCGTTTAATTTTGTTACTACTCAGCAGCCACACAAAAAAAATCAAAAATTTTTATTA
>CANGJN010000126.1 GCA_947454215.1 Neisseriaceae bacterium
ACCAACAGTTGAACAAGCACTAATATACAATTCTCTTGGTATAAAATTTAATAATAATTTAAAGATCTTAAAAAATAATGATATTCTAAAATCAAAGTAATTCATGCTTAAATATAACTTTAAATTTTGGTTACATTTTTATTTCATTATAATTTAAATAGATAAAAATTTAACTAAAAATTACATTTTATTTTTGCTTAAAATTTATAAAAACCACTCTAATTGTAGGGGCAGAATTGTAAAATCTAAAAAATAAGTCACTGATTTATTTTATTTATTTTTTAAAAGTGTTAAAGATGTGCATAAAGTAACAAAAATTATGTTTTTATTCAATACTTAACATGATTGATATTAAATGTTTTCTTAATATTTTATTAAACAGATCTATAACTTATATAAAACTGTTATAATTAAAAAAATCGTTCTAACAAAATATTTAGTTCTTTTAATAAGTCATATAATCTAAATAAGAATAATGTTTTAAGAAACTTTAGAGAGGGTAAATTCATAGATATGCATAACACAATATTAGATAATATAAGTATTATTTTATGTAATACTTCCAATAGTGGGAATATTGGAACATCTGCACGAGCAATGAAGACTATGGGCTTATATAATTTAGTGTTAGTGTCCCCTGAGGCTAAAATTGATGATTACTGCTATGCTTTGTCCACAAACGCGAGTGATATTTTAGATAATTGTGTAGTTGTAGATAATTTAAATCAAGCTTTGTCAAAAAAAACCTTAGCTTTCGCTATGACTGCCAGAAAAAGAGAGTTTAATTACTTCTTACAAACTCCTTGTGAGGCAGGACCTGATATTATTTCAGCAATATCTAATGGTTCAAAAGTAGCCATAGTTTTTGGTTGTGAGAAGTCAGGTCTAACGATTGAGCAATTAGAACAATGCAATAGAATGATTACTATTCCAGCAAATTTACAATTTTCTTCATTAAACTTATCCCATGCTGTTCAAATTATCGCTTATGAAATTTTTAAACAATTTAATGGTAATATAGATCATCTAAAAAAAATTAAAAATAAAAAGAAATCAACCATAGCAGATAACCAAGGAGTAATTACTCACATAGATAACTTATTGGATAAAACCAATTATTTTGATAACAAAAATAGAGATTTAGTTTTAAGAAGATTAAAGTATATAATAAACAAAGCTGATTTAAATCAAAATGAAGTTAAATTAATAAGAGGGATGTTGTCTAAATTTTAAATTAATACGGATAGATAAAAAGATAATAAAAAAAATTTATTGCTTATTTTAAAAAAGAAAATGATATAAAGAATATATTTAAAAACTTTTTTGATTTATTTTGATTTGAACAAAAAAGAAAAACAAATAGAGACTTATCTCGTAAAAAAAGAGAACTTATTAATGCAGGAATCAAGATATTTAAAATAGTTAGATCCCAATATATAAATAATAAAAATCAATTTAAAAGTTAATTTAATTGCATTTAATATCTTAAGTATATTTCTTTAATTATAATTTAGACATAATACTATAAATAATTAATAAAGTTATATCCTAAAATTAACATATATATATAAAAGGTCTTTTTAAGAGTTAATACTATGAATGAATTAGATACATTAATAGATAATGAATTATCTAAAATTATAATAATTGAAATAAAAGTTACAAATGATTGTATATTAATATCACAAGTTAAGTTTAATGATACCACTATATTACAAGTTACCACACACCATATCCACCCTAGAATAACATCACCTGATATTGAATTTATAAATAATATATTAACCAATAAAGATAATATATACTTTATACATAATCCTAATTATGACTTATCAATATTGAAATATATAATTGATAATAAAGATATAACTATATCACAAATTAAAGATTATTCAAATGATTTAATTAATGATACAGAAATGGCGACTCAGTTAGGATCAGAAATCAATAAATTAAATATTAATATCTATAAAACATTATCATTATTTGATGATAGAGAATTAGAATATATATTTAATTTTTATGGTTATAATGTTGATAATGTTACATTTGATACATTCACACCAGAGTTATTTGAATATAATCAAAAAAATGTATTTTATTTATTAGATATTATAAAAAAACATAAGTTAAATGATATAAAAGCATATATTACACTCGGTATAATGAATAATATACCAAACTTTTTAACTTTATCAAGGGTATTGCAAACTACGAGTATTTATACCAGTAAATCATCATATACCAAGCCAAATAAGGTTAAAATGTACGACATGCAGAATTATAACAATTATATTATAAGCAAAGATACAGATCTGTTACAATTTTATAATGACACAATTAAATTTATAAATAATAATAATGATAAAGATATTCCGGAAATAATTCCAACAGATAAGAACAAATACACATTTAAAATAAAAGATTTAAACTATAGTGGAACATTAGGCATTGGAGGTATTCATTTACAAGCACTTAATAAGAAAATATCCCAAGAAGGTTATAAAATTATTAACATAGACTTCACTAGTTTGTATCCAAACATAATAAAAGACAATCCAGAAATGTTAAATAATTTAAAGGATAATAGAACCTTTTTATTTGATAAATATTGTTCAGATTTACAAACTAGATTAGATTTAAAAAATAGTTTAAATAATCCAGATTTATCAAAGAATGAAATAAACGACAACAAACAAAAATCAAACGCATTAAAATTAATATTAAATGCTAGTTATGGAGTTTTGAAATACTTATCTATAAATGCCAGTTATATAATAGCAATTAACGGACAAATTAAAATATTAAATTTAGCATATGATATTTTAAATAGTTCACTATCAAATTATAATATTTTACAAATTAATACTGACGGGATTACCTTAGAAGTTAAAGATGATAATGTACCAGAATTTATAGAGTTTATAGATTTCTATAACATACAATCAGATATTTTTAAACTTGAAACAACAATATTTGATAAATATGTAAGTAAAGATATTAGTAATTACTTTTTAATTAAAGACGATAAAGCAGTAGTTAAAAAAGGGGTATTTAATAATGATAGATACGGTAATTTATCAAATATCATGTTATTAACAACATGTAATAATATAATTCAGCATTATTATACAACTAATGAATGGAGTTATGATGTCATATTACCCTTATTTATAAAATATGAGAATAAATACTTAAAATTATATATATCTAATAAAACCCGACTTAATTCAGATATTACTGGATCAGAATTGAAAGAAATATTAAGTAATCCGAATAATATTATACTAAAAAATAAACAAAGTTTAAAAAAAATAATGGGATATGATACTAATATTAATCCTAATAACATTAAAGATGGGTATGTTTATAAATATCCAATAATTTTTACAACTAATATAAAAAACTCAGATATCAATATCTATATTGAATTATCTAAAATATACCATAATAAAAACATTACTAATATTAATAAAGTTGATGAAGCTAATAATAAAGTAACTCCATTGTTTTCATATAATGAAACAATTATAACAACTAAACTCCAAAAAATAAATTACGGAAGTTTAAATATTTATAAACAGAGTAATTTTTCATTATTAGATTGTATAAATAAACAACATTCATTTATAGCATGTTCGTTAAAAGATTATGAAGGTGGTGATTCAAATAGAAAGAAAGAAGATATTATAGATGCTAATATTATTGTCATAGATGTAGACTCTTCACCTTATGACTATGACACAGCAATTAATAAATTAAAAGATAATAATATCAATGTAAATATAGCATATTACACAATGAGTAATTTAA
>CANGJN010000127.1 GCA_947454215.1 Neisseriaceae bacterium
ATAAGAAATCTATATATAAATATTTATCTTCAGAATAACTTTTGAACATTTTAATAGGAAATTAAAAATTTTAAAAAAATTGGCTCTAAAATTACACGTAGAACATTCAATAAGATTTTTTATTGCTTCAACATATAATTCTGAACTAAATTAAACAATGAAGTTGAATATTTTCTATGATTATGAAGGATATCTAATAAATAATTTGATATTTTATCAGTATTATTCTATATAATTCATATTGATTGAATTTTTATTATAACTCTTATATTAATTATTATCAATATTTATAACCAATTTTTTTAATTTATTGCACTTACTTCTTATGAGAAATTTTGAGATGTGCAAAAACTAATTTAGTTATCATTTTTTTATATTTTTGAAATAGTTTATCAGTATAATCCTCTTTAGAAGGAATAAACCCACCTATTAGTGTTAACTTAGTTGAACCATCTTGCAAACTAAATTTTACATCTTTTTTCTTTGAATCTTTTTGAGTGCCTTTACTTCTTACTACTTCTTGTTCTGTTGCTAACGACATTTTGCTAATCTTTTCTTCATATCCTGTTAATTTTGTTGTCATTCTTAAATCAAACTGACTAAAAACTTTGATTTTAGTACCTTCAATATCTTGCTCAGGTGCAGAGACAAGAAAATATTTTTTCTCTAATTTCTTTTCTTCATCATCTATTATAGAAATTTTCTCAGAAATAAAACTTATCTTATCTTCAAAAATTTTTATTACACAACTAAGAAATTTAGAGTCAGTTCTAATATCAATTATGCTTTCTAAAATTTCATTTTTTTCTAATGGATCATCTGTTTTGGAATAGTTATTAAATTTATATAATAGAGCTATTATATATTGTATCATATCTTGATCTTCTGGTTTATTTATAGATTCCCGGAAATGATTGTCTGATAGACTACTTGGAAACATCTTAGTAATATCTTTATACCATTCAAATAATTTTTGGTAATCTGAACTTAACATAGTTTTTCCTCGATACGTTTCTATCAATTTAATTTTATTTTGCAAATCTTGACAATATCCCTTATACCTTCTTCTAATATCGAGATAAGATTTTATATCTTCAGTGATCTCCTCTCTCTCTTTCAACTTTAAATCTGAATCTACTTGTTCCTTCATAATTAAATAAACAGAATTAGCAACTCCCCTCACTTGATAACATCCACTTATCGAAAATGATGAAGTTGAAGTACTTTTAATTTTAAGAAAAGAATCTAAAATAAATTCATTCTTTTCGATATTCATCGATAATAATTTATTATAACCTATCCTATCAATAAGGAATGGTTCGATCTCTCCTGCTTTTAAAAATGAACGATAATTTGAACTAAATTTTACTAAACTTGCTCTTTCATCTTCTTTTAATGAAATTTTCGATACAGTATCTTCTTTAGTTAAACTAGCTCCATCCCTAGGTATAGTGGTATATACTGAATCTAAGAATTGATTGTAATCATTGGCTAATGTTGTTGTATCTAAAACTTCATCAATCTTAACGATATGTGAAACAAAAACTTTATCTTCTTGCTCTTCCTCTATTTCAAATTGTTTAAGATGAAAAAACTGATCACATCCTAATGATTGATCTATACCTTTAATGTTAAAAGTGAAAGAGTATGAGTAAATTATTGAAACAATATATAAAATACTAAAATTAAGTAGTTTTTTCAATTTTATTATCCTTTATAACACTTTACCATCTATTACAATAGTTAAATCTGTATCATCTGTAATTGAACGAATGCAATTCACAAACTTTTCTTTCAATTGAGTTATACTGAATTTTATTAGTAATATTTACATAGTTGATTTAGATGGGATACCATTAATATATAAAAAAATTTCACAAGATTGTAATTTAATATTATCTAATATTAACAACTCTCGATAAGTAGTTGCACTCAAGAACACACCAAATATAAATAATAACTTCTTGATACTTATAATTAGAGGATATTCTTCTATTTGTTTTACTGATAAAATACCATCATATTATTTTCATCTAAATTTACGTCAATCTCCTATAATTCTTAATAGAAACAATATTATACTTAATAAGGTAAAAAACTGTGTATTGATTTTATAAAAAAACGCAATTTTATTTTTTTCGGATAATAAAATTATAACATACTTGATATCAATAAAAAATCAATTTATGACAGACCTAAGTATAACATAAATTAATCATTGTATTTTTTAAGATTCAATCTTGTATCATTTTGATATATTTTAATCATTTTTTAAAAAATAAATAGGACAGATGAGATACTTATTATTTAAAGTATTAATGATAATTGAGTCCTTTGAAAAACTATTTAATTAGTATTTTATCATAAAACGGATACAATCCATATTTACTTTTTTTGGTTCTTAATTAATCACCTGTATAAATGCTATAAATTTAATCATCTTATATTTCTTTTATAAAACTATTAATCAAATAAATTAAAAAGGCAATAAATATAATTTTATATCTTTTGATTAAATTTATGTATTTTCAGTTTTATTAAACACCACTTAACCCATAATTAGGAAGATGCCTTGCACTTGGATCATTTAAGTTACAATTATCCCAATTTTGATTTGGCAACCAATATTGACTAATTACATGATCCTGATTATTAAATAATTCATTAAAGATCTCTCTATACATTAAAGATTCTTTTGTTAATGGAGGATTATTTTTAAATTTTTTTGATTTTTCTTCGAACATTAAATCAGTATATTTTGATTCTGCCATATCAATTAATGTATCAACTAAGTCGTGACCAACTGCATCAGAGAATGCTGCTTTATCACGCCATAAAATATCATGAGGTAAATATTCTCCATTGTCAAAGGCTTTTCTTAATAAAAACTTACCCATATTATATTTATTTAACTTTAATTCTGGATCAATATTCATAACAAAATTAATAAACTTAGAATCAGAAAATGGAACCCTAGCCTCTAAACTATTAGAACTAATACAGCGATCAGCTCTTAATACATCATACATATATAATTCTTTTATTCGTTTTTCTGATTCTTTCTGAAATTCTAAAGCATTGGGAGCAAAGTCAGTATATTTATATCCGAATAACTCATCACTTATTTCACCGGTAAAAACAACTTTTACCTTCGTATTTATCTTTATATATTGACATAATAAATACATAGGTATACTTGCTCTGATTGTAGTAATATCCCATGACTCAATCGACCAAATAACATGTCTTAGATTATCATATATATCATTTTTAGTAAAAATAACCTCATGATGTTTAGTTCCTAAATATTCTGACATTTGTTTTGCATACTTCAAATCAATAGGATTTTTATTTAACCCTATTGCAAAAGTTTCAATTTGTTTATTTAACAACTTTGAGGCAATAGAACAAACTAGACTAGAATCTAAGCCGCCACTTAAGAGAAATCCTATAGGAGCATCAGCACTCAATCTTTTTTCTACAGCTAAAGTTAATAATTTATTTATATTTTCAAAAATGAAATTTAAGTCTTTATGTTGCGGTTTATTGTTATCATAAAGTTTTAAAAAAGGAATAATTTCTTTTCCGTCATAATAATGTCCTGGTGGAAAAGGAAAAACTTTTTCACAATCATCCATAATTGCTTTTATCTCAGAGGCAAAAGCAATTTTACCATTAGAGCAATATCCATAAAAAAGTGGTCTTATCCCCATAGGATCTCTTGCAGCAATAATTTGTTTAGTTTTCTTATTATATGCAACGAAAGCAAATTCACCATCTAACTGAATACATAT
>CANGJN010000128.1 GCA_947454215.1 Neisseriaceae bacterium
AAAGGTGACTTGTTAAAATTCAAAACCCAAGATTTTACTGAATTGATAAATACTTTGCTTATGGCATCCTAAATTTTAAAAAAATGGCCAAAGTCCAGTAAAAGTCTGTTTTTTTAAATTAAAATCTTATCAATAGCCTAAATTCTTATTAATATTTAAGCATACAAAGTTAAACTGTAAGTTTGAAAAAGATTTTTCATTAATTTTTTGCCAATTAGAATTCTTGCTATAATTATAACTAATGATTTTTTGAGATGTCTCACTATATAATGTTGTATCAATAAGATTATATTGTTTAGTATCACAATTAATTTGCCAATTTGAAATTAAATATTTAAATCTTGGTTGATTAGATGGATAGGTAAATAAATTTGGATATATAATAACTTTTCGTTCTTTATAATTGGCAATCTTATTATTATTGTTATTTTGTTGATAAGTAATACTGCTAGAATCTATTTCATCAACTAATAAACCATTTTTAGTAGTACCTAAATACCTCCAATTAGTACCAGAACCACCTGGAGTATAAGTTTTTTGACCTTTTCCAAATTCAGCAGGAATTCCAATAGACTTAGAAGAACTAAACCAATTGAATATTCCACAGCTATTTAAGAATAGACATAGATATAATAAAAATATTAAATATAATAAACTAGAAAAGGGTTTCATAGATAATTTTTATAAAAAAAAGATACCACTACAAAAGGATGGTATCTTTGTATAGAAATAATTATTGTCTTTTTAAAGCAACAGCATCTTTTAATGCCTGTCCAGGCTTAAACTTCGGTGCAACACTAGCTGCAATTTCTAAAGCCTTACCAGTTTTAGGATTACGACCATCACGAGCCTTACGGTGAACCACTGAAAAAGTGCCAAATCCAATTATAGTAACTTTGTCTTCTTTCTTTAGAGCATCAGAAATAGAACTAATAAAAGCATCCACCACTTCTGCTGCTTTAACTTTGGTAATGTCAGTCTTCAAAGCCACATCATCAATTAACTGTGATTTGTTCATAAAACTTAAATCCTTTTAAAAATTATTAATTATACTAGCATATTTATATCATTTTTTAATTGACTTTGTCAATATTAATTTTAATCATTTATTAAAGAATATTCATAACAAATTGTTTCACTTAAAATTTTAAAAGCCTAAAAATTGTAATCTTTTTTATTTAGGTAGGTTTAAATCATACTTTTGTGAAATAATTTTAAAAATAATTGTGAACATAATAGCTATTAAACTTGCATGAAAGGAAGTCATAAAATGTATCAAAATCAAATAAATAAAACTAACTAATACTGATACAGTTAAATTTAAACCCGTACATAAAACAACTGGTACTTCATTAGCTATTATATCAGCGATTAAACCACCTCCAACACTAGTTAACATTGACATTACCAAAACAACTGTAATTCCATAATTGAAACTAAGAGCCTTTTGAATCCCAACTAGAGCGAATGTAGCAACCCCAAATGAATCAATAACAACGTTAAAATACTTAAACTCTACATAATTTAATTTTGACTTCCTGTATCTAATTAAGAAAAAAGTTGTAACCCCTACAATTACGGTAATCCAAACATAGTAAATATCTTTTAACCAAAATACTCTAGTTTCCAACAGTATATCTCTAATAGTCCCACCACCATTGGAAGTAACAAATGCCAATAAAATAACACCCGTAATATCCATTTGGGCACTAATTGCCTTTTCTGCACCACGTATACTTGAGGCTATAACACCAATCAACATAAAAAAGGACAATAAAAAACCTGCATTATCAAAATTCATATTACTCATAAGAATCATTCATTACTCTCTCAATAATTTCATTTTTTTTTGCAATAATTTTATTAACAAAATCATCATTATTTTCTAGTACAATACCTTTAATATCAAAATTTTGAATTTCATAACAAATTTTTTTCATTTTTTCAAAAACAATAAACAATTTTTTATTGTTAATTTGAATTAATATAGCATTTAATAATTTAATTAACTTGCAATATCTGTCTTTTTGTCTTATACAATCTAATAATTTAATTAAACAAACCATATCGGATATTGTTTTATAATTTAAGATAACTTGATAAGTATTTATCAATAGTTTAGCTAAAGATTTTGATTTATTATTCACATAAGAGTTTTTTATAAAAAATAAAGCCAAATCAAAATCTTTTTTATATCCCAAGAAAAATACTAATATAGAGAAATTAAACTCATAAGAATAAATATAAAAAAATTTTGTTAATGAATTAAAAAAATCATCTTTCCTTGGAAACGTAAATAAATTTGATAGTTCCTTCATAATTTTAGTATAAACGCCAACAACTTCTAAAACTTCAAAAAAATAGATTACATCTGGATAACAGAGAGCAGTTTGAATTTCCATCCAGATTCTCTCTTTTGATAAAAAAAATAATTCATCAGAAGATACAATTTTTTTCATTAAATCAAATGTTTCAGGTGCAATATCAAAACTTAACTTTGCTTTAAATCTTGCTACTCTAAAAACACGTAATGGATCTTCTACAAATGATTCACTAACATGACGGATTATTCTGTTTTTTAAGTCAGATATACCATTAAATGGATCTATTATATTACCCAACTCATCTTCAGCTATAGCATTAATAGTAATATCTCTTCGTCTTAAATCATCTTCAATACTTATATTCTTATCAGTGTAAAACTCGAAACCCTTATAACCAGAAAAAACCTTTCTTTCACTTCTAGCTAAAGAATATTCTTCATTTGTTGTTGGATGTAAAAATACTGGAAAATCTTTACCCACAGGTTTAAAACCTAATTTAATCATCTCTTCTATAGATCCACCAACAACTACATAATCTTTATCATTTATTGGGATATTTAATAATCTATCTCTTATGCACCCACCAACCTTATAAATCTTCATTATTCAATAAACCAAAATAATCTGCTGACGAATTAGTAAGAGACTCATCTGTATTCTTATTCATTCCTAAAGAACTATCTTCAAACTTTTCAAATAGATTATCTAAAAATTTATTATTATTATTATTAGATTTAATCTGATTTATATATTTAATTAGATCTAGCTTAATATTTGATGATAAAATGCCATCATAAAACATCTTATTAATTATAACTTTTTCGACATAATTCCTTGTAATATTTAAAGGAACTAATTCAATCTTAATTAAATTGTCAGTTTTAGATAGATATAACTGACTTAAATTGGCTCTCTCAGGTCCAGCATTATAAGCTATTGAAGAATATATTATATTACCAAACTCTTTATATAAAAACCCCAAATACCAGACTCCAAACTCTATATTACATTTGGCTGAACGACCATAACATAATAAAAAATGTCCTTTTTGTGCTATATAAGCAGCGGTGTTAGGCATAATCTGCATTAATCCAACACCACCATCTGAGGCAATAATAGAATAATTAAAACGACTCTCTTGACGAGATATTGCCAACCCATAACTTACATCCAAATTATTGGCTAAACTATATTTCTTATAATCTGCTAAATATGGAGTAGGAAAACTTAATTCATAGTATTTTTTTTTCAAACTATTAGCGGCTAAAATTGACAAATCATAGAATTTCATTTTAAATGCTTGTAAACTCATTATAAATTTTTGTTTCTCACTTGCAAATTTCAACAAATAACTCCACTCACTAAAACCCAAATGTTTTAAATTTATACTATTATTTTCTTCACCTTTACTATATAAAGATAATATA
>CANGJN010000129.1 GCA_947454215.1 Neisseriaceae bacterium
ATAATTTAGTCCTAAGAATTAATTTATTATTTATAAGGCGAATTAGCTCAGTTGGTTAGAGCGACGGAATCATAATCCGCAGGTCCGGGGTTCAAATCCCTGATTCGCCACCATAAAATAATTTGCCGGCGTAGCTCAGCAGGTAGAGCAGCTGACTTGTAATCAGAAGGTCGAGGGTTCAATTCCTTTCGCCGGCACCAATTTACCTCATCACTATGGCCAGGTAGCTCAGTCGGTAGAGCAGAGGACTGAAAATCCTTGTGTCGGCAGTTCGATTCTGCCCCAGGCCACCATAACTTTTTTCATTTATAATCATAACAAATTACTTATTAAATATTTAATCTTGAGTTGTAGTTGCTAAAAAGACTTTTCCTTTACAATACAACTATTTAGGTTTCTTTGTCGAGATTATCGATGTTTTATATTAGGTAGTTGTCTTAAATTATAAAGTGGTAAATTGTGAAACTCATAGATAAATTTTCTAATTTCTCCGGTTCTATTTATTTATTTATTCCCTGAATTACAATAACTTATTCGAAAAATACTTTGAAGTTAGAAGTATAAATTTTTAAAAATTATGAAAATGATTGAAAAATTTTTTTGTTTATTTTATTTGATTTAGAGAACTAGATCCTTGTCAAATCCTTTCTATATTATCTAAAGTATTACATATTTTAAAATATTGCTTTTATAATCAAATATAAAATTAATGCCTTTGGAATAAAAATCTTTAAATGTAACCATTAAAATATTTTTTATGAATAATATTTTTAACAGTCTTTTTTACATCGCTTTATCATCAGTTTTTCTTTTCAAAAACCATCGAATAAATTTATCAAATTTAATCATATGGATTCAATTTTAAATTATCACAACTACTATATTTTATAAGTTTATTAAATAAGATTTTACTTTTTATATAAAAATTTTCAATAACTATTGAGTTAAATATTATATGTTATTTTGTGTATAGTTTTTTTAAAATTTTATGGAGGTTTCATTTTCATACTGTGGATCATTTATTTAGCAGTTTATTTTATTAAAAGATTAATAAAATAAATTAAAATATTGATTGATATTTCTACTTGTAATAAAAATATTTAAATTTTTACTTAGACTTATATATAAGTTTAATTAGATCAAAATGTTGTATCCCCAAAAACGAGTGCTAAATGTTGTGGGTGTATTATTTAATTGAATATAAATTAAAGGATAGTTCAAATGATTGATAGATTTATTGATATTAGTACTTTTTTGTTAAGTGCAATTGGAATAATACTTGAAATTAAGCAAATTAAATTATTTTGGATTTTATATATAATTGCTTCAATATTATTTATTTATGAATTTACGATGATCCATTTATTTGCTAGCAGTGCCTTGCAAATAATTTATATTATTTTATCTATATATGGGTGGATAAAGTGGAGTGAGAAATCAAAAAATTCAAATACAATTAAAATTAGATATGCAACCAATAAGGAAAGAGTTATTTATATAATATTAACAATCATTATTAGTATAGTTTTTAATTTTATATTTGCAAAATTTGAGGCAAATAGTTCCTTATTAGACTCATCAATTGCAGCAGTTTGTATTATTGCAACATATATGTCAACATTAAAGCAAATAGAAAGTTTTTTAATTTTTGCTCTTACAGTTTGTTTCTCAGTTCCTTTATATCTTAAAAATAATTTGTATTTTACTGCGGCTTCGTTTTTAATTTTTGGGATTTTAGATTTAATTGGATTTATACAATGGAGAAGTATTTATAAAATATCTAATAAAAGTTAAATATAGAGACTAATTGAAACTTGAATTTTACTGAACACGTATATTTTATTAATAATTTTAAAGGAATAATTAAATGTTAAAAAAAAGAATTGCACTAATATCTCTTGTTTCATCATCTGTTATCTTCGCTTTAAATTTTGGTGGTTTGGGACAATTTACTCAAACTATGGTTAATAATGATACTGCTGGTCAAAATATTAGTTTTTCTTGTAATGGTGGTACAGCTACAACAGTGGCTCCAAGTACTACAACCTATTGTCCTCTTAATAATAATGTAATCTCAACAATTACCAATACCTCTTCAAAATATGAAAGAGTTATTTGTACATATGAGTTTGGAGTTTCAACTTCGAATTTATATATTGGTGAATCTATGCAGTGCCCTAATAATACATTATTTATTAATGTGTGGGCATTAAATTTTGCAGCAGTGGATGCTGGTAATAGTCCTGTAAACTTCCAGTGTGATAATAATTCTCCAGTTGTTTCATTAGGATCGTCGCTTCATTATGATGAATGTAGCCAGTCAACGCCAGCATCTCCAGTTTTTACTAATACTGGATCTAATACTGAATTTTTAGTATGCTTATTTGGTAGTGGTCCATTAGTTCAAAAAATCTTACCGGGTGAAGTTACAACTTGTGGTAACTCAAGTTTAGCTGGTATAGTATTTGGTGATATTAAAGAATTTGCAACTTCATTAAAATCATTAAACTTGAAAAATTATAATACGAGTAATTTAGTTTCACAAGTATCTATTGAGTTGACTAATATTAAACATTAGTTTTATTGATGGTTAATTAAACTTAGTTACAAACTTAAAGCAGAACGTTATAATGCAATGAACTTTCTAGGCACTCATTAGGGAGTTCCTCTATACTTTGTAAAAATTTGTTACTACTAATATTGGTTAACTTATTGAAGTTAACCAATAAACTTTTATATTGTTTAAGGATATATTGCTGTATAGTAACAAAATTTTTTTGTTTTTTGTTTATAATTTTTGTGATAAATTTTCACAATAAGCATGTTGTAAGTTAAAATTGTTATAAAATTTTACCTATTTTATTTTTCTTTACTTTATAGGAGTAGCAAATGTTAAAAAAGATTATTTTATTAAGTTCCGCAATGATAACTATGAGTAGTTATGTTAATGCCTTGTCAATCCCATCTGAATTTACTGCACTTAATTTTACTTCGACTGCTGTAAACTTCCAGTGTAATCAAAAAGATCAAGTGAAGATGTTAGGCGGTGGTTATACAAAATATATTGGTTGTGCCACATCAACAGATGGATTTCCTGTATTTACTAATACTAAACAAAATAGTTTAATTTTTCTGGGTTGTTTATTTGGTGAAGGGATTGTTGTAAAAACTTTATCGTATAATGTTACAACTGGTTGTAATAATCTTGATATGGTGGGAGTTGTATTTACTACTCCTGTAGAGTTGTCACAAGGGCTTAATAAATTAAATATTGCAAGTTCTGATGCTTTATTTACGAGTGTTAAAGAACAAATTGCAAATATAAATAATAATAAATAGTCTTAATAATACTGAAGGCTACATAAACTTTTTACTATATAAAATTATATTGTACTATATTATACATAAATAATTAAATTATAAGTTAGATAAAAATTTTTATATAATATAATGCCAAGCAAGGTAATGCTTTGGGACTGTCTTCCCCATGTACGTGTGGGTGTTACTATTACCAAGCAAATAAAGAAAAGATTGCAGAAGTCTTCCCCATGTACGTGTGGGTGTTACCATAACATTGCATGTTTTTTTAGTAAAATTTATGTGGTATTCAGTATTTTTTTTTATTTTTGACTTTGTTTAAAGACTTATTACATTGCGAATCATATTTTTTTATTAATATTAAATTTAAATTTTTACAAAAATAAGCTAAAAAAAACTTTACTTAGACTGCTTTATATGGTATAAT
>CANGJN010000130.1 GCA_947454215.1 Neisseriaceae bacterium
GGGGAGGTTTGTGTTTTAGATCTAGGAGCAAATATTAAATCTAGTCCTCAACAATTATTACAATTTGGTATAATGGGAACACATTTAATAAAAGCAGTTAGTAATAAAAAAAAACCTACAATAGGTTTATTAAATGTTGGTACTGAAGATATTAAGGGTGATGAGACAATTAAAGAGGCTTGTGAATTGTTGAAAAAAAGTAATTTGAATTTTTATGGTTATGTTGAAGGGGATGATATAACAAAAGGTACAGTCGATGTTATTGTTTGTGATGGATTTACTGGTAATGTTGCCTTAAAAACTATTGAGGGCGTTGCCAAAATGATTTCTTTGATTTTAAAACAATCATTTAGTAATTCAATAATTTCAAAAATTATGGCTATGATAGTTTTTCCAATTTTAAATAAAATTAAACATCGTTTAGATCCAAGAAAATATAATGGGGCTATTCTATTAGGATTAAATGGCGTTGTAATTAAAAGTCATGGCAGTGCAGATTCCTTAGCTTTTTATTACGCATTAGATCAAGCTAAGCATGAAGTATCTGGTGGGGTTATAAATTTATTATCTAATTATATTCAAGAGAATAAAACTATAAAATTAAATGATCTAGAATGAAACTAGATACTATCTAATCTAATTTTTAAAGGTGTATTCATTATGACTTATGCTAAAATCATCGCAACAGGAAGTTATGTTCCTGAAAAAATTTTAAACAATGAAGAGTTAGCAAGTATGGTAGATACAAGTAATGAATGGATACTTTCAAGAACTGGTATAAAAGAAAGAAGAATCACAACTGACGAAGAAAAAACAAGTAATTTGGCATATAATGCATGTTTAGAAGCATTTAAATCTTGTTCTATTGATAAATCAGAAATAGATATGATAATTTTAGCAACTGCTAGCCCTGATATTATAATTCCATCAACGGGGTGTATTTTACAAACTATGTTAGGGATTTCTAATCATATTCCTGTTTATGATTTGCAGGCAGCATGCAGTGGTTTTATTTATGGTTTATCTTCAGCTAATGCTTATATTAAAAGTGGTAAATATAAGAATATTTTAGTAATAGGTGCGGATACAGTCTCTAAGTTTACTGATTATACTGATAGGAATACTTGTGTATTATTTGGTGATGGTGCAGGGTGTGCTATTTTGCAGGGTACAGAGGAAAATACTGGTATAATTGATTGTGATATATTCGCTGATAGTTCAGGTATTAAGTCTTTAAATGCTAATGGAAGATTATCTAAAGGTAAAGTAGAGGGATATCCATATATAAAAATGGATGGTCAGGCAGTATATAAAATGGCGGTTAAGAATTTAACTCAGGCTGCTATTAATATTATGAATAAAAATGGTTTTGTTGAAGAACAAATTTCTTGGTTTATTCCGCATCAAGCTAATTTAAGGATTATTGAGGCAGTTGCAGCCAATTTATCTTTTCCTATGGAAAAAGTAATAATAACAGTTGATAAACATGGCAATACATCTGCTGCATCAGTTCCTTTGGCATTAGATTTTGCTGTTAAAAGTGGTAAGATAAAACCTGGAGATTTGTTGTTGCTTGAAGCTGTGGGCGCTGGTTTTACTTGGGGTGCATGTTTAGTTAAATATTAATTATTACTTTTAAAAAGAAAATAAATGTTTGGAATAGTAAACACTGCTAGAAAAGCAGTTTATGAGGCTGCAAATATTATTCAGCAGTTTTCACGGAAAACTGATTTAAAGATAAAAAATAAAGAGGGAGTTAATAAATTTGTTAGTCTTGTAGTTCAAAAAACAGAGCATAAAATAATTGAAGTTATAAGAAAAACATATCCTGAACATAATATCATTTCAGAACAAAATGGTCATACAAATAATTTTACATCTGATTATACTTGGATTATTGATCCATTGAATGGAAGTACAAATTTTATTCATAATCATCCAAGTTATTGTACTTCCATAGCAGTTAGATACAAAGATAAAATCACTCATGGAGTTATTTTCGATTTCAATAAAAGTGATTTCTATTATGCGATCAATGGAAAGGGTGCATTTTTAAATGATAAAAGAATAAGAGTATCTAATGTTAAACAAATGAACATGGCATTAATTGGTGTTGGATTTCCAAGTGATAATTTAAAAACAATTGAAGCATATTTTAGAATTTTTAGAGAGATTTCATTACAAACATCTGGTCAAAGAAGGAGTGGTTCAGTCGCATTAGACTTAGCATATGTTGCTGCTGGTATTTTAGATGGCTTCTGGGAGTTTTCTTTGAATAATTGGGATTTTGCTGCAGGTGTTTTATTAATTAAAGAGGCTGGAGGATTTGTTACTGATTTTAAAGGTGAATCCGGATTATTGAACTCTGGAAACATTGTAGCGGGTAACTATTTGGTGTGTGAACAATTATTAAGTATTATCGCAAATAATATTGATTTAGTTTAAAGTCTATGTTAGTTTTAAACTACGTCTTTATTTTTTATATTCTTTTAGACAATTGGCTTCAACCCTTTGATTTATGGTATAAGTTTGTAAATGCAATTGGATAACTTACAACTAAATTAGATATGGATTGCAATAAATTTCTAAGGATTTTAAAAAATAAATCGGAAGATAGATTATTAAAGTATTTTCCAAGTGAAAAATAAATATTAGGTGAGTATTCTTGAAGTAATATTATTTTATATGTTACAATATATAATCAGGTTTATGAAACATTGTAGTATAATAATCTTCAAAATAATTGAGTTAAGCAACCTTACAACAAGTAAATTACTTATTATCATTTGAAAATATTCTCTCAAAGAAAAATTCATAGCAGTTTCTGTTGTAATAATTTATCAAATTTATAAATAATTAGAAACTTAATTTTATTATTTAAATTATTATACAGTACTATATTCACCTTATTCTTATATATAAACATAATTAAATTCAGATTGAGACAATTTTAATAATATTTAACAAAATTAGTTGTGTATATTCAAACATCTTGGCACTCTATTAGATTTTTTAATTAAAGTGTGCTATGGTTTATAATTAATAAAAAAACTAAAAAATCTTATTAAACGTCAAAATCTTCTATTATCACATTTAAAAACTTTTTATATTGTGTATATTTAATATCACTAAATTTCCAATTATTAATGTTAATTATTAATTTACATTATCACTATCTAAAAAATAAATAAAATTTTATGGCGTAAACTAGAAATAAGAAGACTCTTAGTAATCGTTTTAATTTTTTCTCTTCTTTCAGTTTGAATATTGATTCTGATAGAGTTAACTGTTTACAATCACTACTAACTATATTTATGTTAAGCCTACTCATATATTTTTTATTATATTTGATTGTTAAATAAATTTTCTTTTTTAAAATTATTGTATACCTTATAAAATTTAATGCTCTTTTATCCGACTCAAGTTCAAAAGTTATTATAAGTTATATGATGATTATACCTAGATTGGATTCTTATGTTATTATTTAAAAAAAATTTTTGCATACTTTTTTTTATTGTGTTTTTATATTTTATTATTCAACATTTTCACTTAACCCAATATCTAAGTATGAGTGGATTTAATAAATACCATGGAATTTTATTAAATTATTATCAAATTCATAAACTTAAATTTATTCTATATTTTATATTCATATATATTATTAGTATCTCATTATTTATTCCTGGAACAATATTCTTAGATATTTTTTCAGGATATATCTTTGGTTACTTTTA
>CANGJN010000131.1 GCA_947454215.1 Neisseriaceae bacterium
TCAATTGAAATAATGTTAATATAATTACTAGTAATAGTAACAATTGCTGATTAATGTATCTAAAATAATTTATTTTAGTGATTTTTTTAACTCTTTAAAAGCATCATCAATAATATTTAAACTTTTATTTATTATTTCTTTATCATGTTTTATAGAGATAAAGCACGACTCAAACATAGATGGTGGTAAGAACATACCTTTTTTTAATATAATATGAAATAATCTATTAAATAAACTATTATCTATTAGTTTAACTTGATTAAAATTTTTCGGTAAAGATTTGTCTAAATAAAACCCCAACATCCCACCTTGGTAGTCATAAGATACTTCATAATTATTATTATTAGCTATTTCTTTTATTCCTTGGCATAACTGTAAAGATGATTGATTTAATTTAGAATGAAAATTTTCTTCTTGGATTAACTCTAAAGTAGCAATTCCACTAGATACTGCTATTGGGTTTCCTGATAAAGTACCTGCTTGATATACAGAGCCAATAGGACTTAAGAAATTCATTATTTCTGATCTACCTCCAAAAGCAGCCAAAGGTAAACCTCCACCAACAACTTTACCTAAAATAGTTATATCAGGTACTATGTTAAATAACTCTTGAGCCCCTCCCAATGATACTCTAAAACCAGTCATTACTTCATCAAAAATAAGTAAACTATTATTTTTTTTACATAGAAATTGTAATTTATTTAAAAATTCATCATTGGGTCTTACAAAGTTCATGTTTCCAGCAATTGGTTCTATAATTACTGCAGCTATTTGTTCTGGATATTTATCAAATATAACTTCTAACTCTTTTTCATTATTATATTCAATTACTAAAGTATCTTGAATTGATCCAGGAGTTACTCCACCAAGGTTGTGATTTTTAAATGTAGCTAAACCAGAACCAGCCTTTATTAGTAAAGAGTCACAATGTCCATGATAACATCCCTCAAATTTAATTATTAAATTTCTATTGGTAAAACCTCTTGCCAGTCTAATTGCTGACATTACTGCTTCTGTACCAGAACTAACTAACCTCAATTTTTGTATACTAGGGATTAATTTTTTTATCATTTGTCCTAGTTGAGACTCTAATTCAGTTGGTGTGCCATAAGATAATCCATTGTGTAAAGCCTTAGTTATTTTATCAGCAACATAATCATTTGCATGTCCTACGATATTAGCACCCCAAGAACATACATAATCTATATAAAAATTATTTTCTATATCTATTAGATATGAATCTTTAGCTTTTAAGGTAAAGAATGGTGTTCCTCCTACACTACTAAAAGATCTAACTGGAGAGTTAACGCCACCAGGGAAAATTGTAGATGATATCTCCATGGATTCTAAATTAGTCTTCTTCATATTGTATATTCCTTAATCAAAGTTCTTCTATTATAGGTTCCAGCTAAAACATGACCATATGCGCCACAAGAATAAATTATAACTATATCATTTCTTTGCAGTTCTGGTAGAAGTAAGTTTTTAACAAATATATCGGTTGACTCACAAACTGGACCAACAATATTATATTTTTTAAAATTTACTGATGTAGATAGATTTATTATTTTATGTAGAGAATCATATAATGCCGGTCTTATTAAATCATTCATGCCAGCATCAATAATTGCATAATTAGTATTTTCAATATTTTTAATAAATATAACCTTGCTCATTATGATTCCACATTGAGCAACTAATGATCTACCTAATTCGAAATGTATCTTAATATCTTTATTTCGATTAAAGTTTCTATGGAAAGTTTTAAAGTATCCATCAAAGTCAGCAAAACAATAATCTTGGGGATTTTCATAATCAATTCCTAACCCACCTCCAAAATTTAGGTCTGTTATTGGTATATTTAAACTATTTAAATGTTCAACATGAGTATTTATTATTTCTACCAGATTTTTAAAAACTGTCAAATCGCATATTTGAGAACCTATATGATAATGCAATCCGATTAAATTAATATTAGATAATTGTTTTAAATCTTCTAAAAAACTACATAATTGATAAAAAGGAATACCAAATTTATTGTTAAAACTACCAGTAGTTATATTTTTATGTGTATTAGATTCAATATTTGGATTAACTCTTATCATGATTTTAGCTTTTAACTTTAATTTATTAGCTATAGAGTTAATAACTCTAATTTCTTCTTCTGACTCACAGTTAAAACAATAAATATTATTTATTAAGGCCATTTCTATTTCATTATCTTGTTTTCCTACACCTGCAAAAACAATTTTTTGAGGATCACAACCTAAATCTATTGCTAACTTAATTTCTCCACCACTTACACAATCTATACCAAATCCATTGTTTAATATTAAAGATAATATTTCTTGGTTATCATTTGCTTTTAATGCATAATGAAGATATATATTATTTTTAAAATATTTAAAACAGTTTTCTTTAACTAAATTTAAAGTATCTAATAATAGTTTTTTTTCATAAATATAGCAAGGGGTTGCATAATTTTTGGCAATTTCATTTAATTTTTTTATATTAAAAATAGAATAATTCATTTTATTAATTTCACAGAATATATTTTTTATTGATATTTAAGGAGTTTATAACAGAGAACTTGTTTCAAAGCACCCTAGTTAATCTTATATTTAAATATAAAATTAACTTTTTTTGATTAAAAATGGATTTTATTAAGATAATTACTAGAAAAGGCGATTCATATTGTGTAATAACTATCGATTTACACTAAAACTTTCTTAGACATAGGTAAGAAAAACACCTAGAATATTTGATGGTTGAATTTTTTGATATAGAGAAATTGAAAACAAAAAACTTATCTACTTAAATTTAAATAAATATTAGGATGACTAATTTCTTGAATATGTAAAAAAAGATTAATAAACTAAGTTATGTTAGGCAATTTTTAAGACTAAGTGTTTGTATTTAGAGTTTGCAAAGATATCTACTCTAGTCTCTGTTTAATTGATAATATTTATATTAGTTTTTTTATAAGTTAGATCGAACTTTATTAAATCTAATAACGAAGGAATAAAGGATAATATTTATTTTAAATATGGATTATATTTTCTTACTGAAATTATTACTAATTATATTAATAGTATAAAAGTCTTTTTTAAATCGCAATAAAACTTTATTATCCTATATTTATGATTTCAATTTTGCTGGTAATTAAAATAATAAAATTTGGTATTGAAATTTAATTTAAAATAGTTTGATAAATATATTAAATGATTAATTAAACAAATTGCTTATAACTAAACTAGAATTGATTAAAATATTATTAAATCTATTCTACAATTATATAAAAATATAAATAAAAGTTCCTACTCAGCAGTATTAATATACTGTTTTGATTGTAAAAATTTGAAATTTACTAAATTATATAAATTTTTATAATGCAGTATTTATCGCATTGTTTAAAATATTTACCGAATAAAGTCTATTTTACGATTGAGATAATTGTAAGCAAATCAAATAGTTAAGCACTTATGAGTAGTAACTAAATTTCATAAAATTTCTTTATAAAATTGAAAGTTACAAAAAATTAATGTCTAATAATACTTATATATAAATTAATTAAATATAATTCAAATCTGAGAACCGAATAGAATTTTTAAAACTATTAGAAATACGTATATCTAGAATATTCAATACTTTTATTCAAGATAATGTTTAATTTTATTTCAAGATAACTATCTATTTGTGATCTTTTAA
>CANGJN010000132.1 GCA_947454215.1 Neisseriaceae bacterium
ATTTATAATTAAAGGAAATTTTTATGAAGAATATACAAATATTAAAATCTGTTTATAATGATAAAGAGTCATTAAAGAAATTGCATAAATCCATTGATGAATATGCAATTAATATAAAATCTATGGAGCAGTTAAAAAAAGATAGTAAAGAAATTGAATTATATATAAAAGAAAATTTTAGAATATCTCCAACTTTATTTAAAAAAATTGTGCAATTTAAAATTACAGAAAATGATAATGTTGATGAAATTATAGACGAATTAGAGTTAATTAGAGATATTGCTCAAATTGAATAATTAAATGTTTAAACGATATTTATCAAAAGTATTTGAAGATCATTGGTATAAGAAAAATAATCTATTCTTAGGATTAGTCTTATTACCTTTTTCTTTGATTTACTCTTTAATAATATTTTTTAGATTAAAACTATACGATTATCGTGTATTAAAGAAATATAAACTCCCCGTCCCAGTTGTTGTAGTTGGAAATATAACTGTCGGTGGGACGGGTAAAACTCCAATTACTAAACATATAGCAGAACAATTAATGAAAAGTGGTATTAGTGTTGGCGTTGTTATGAGAGGGTATAAGTCTGAAAGAGCTAAAAGTACCATAGTCAATAATAGCCATACTTCTATAGATGTAGGTGATGAGGCTTTAATTTATAGAAATTCTAAAATTATTGTGGCAGTTGGCAAAAATCGTTATGTTACAGCTAAATTATTATTAAAAGAATATCCTGATATTAAATTAATAATTTTAGATGATGGTTTGCAACATTATAAATTAATCAGAGATTATGAAATATTGATTCTAGATAAATATAGATTTTTAGGAAATAATTTTCTTATTCCAATGGGTCCTATGAGGGAGACAAAAAATCGCTTAAAAATGGTAGATGCAGTTGTAAATCATAGAGATAATTTGGTTAACTCAACATTATATAATAATAAAATTATTTACTTAGATCAAAATATTTACGTTAAGAAAATATTTTCTCATTATTTAAAAAAAGAATTTACTATACCTGAACTATCAGAAGAAAATATTAATCTGGGAGCATTATGTGCAATAGGTAATCCAGATCAATTTTTTTCCTTTTTGACTAATATTGGGATAAAGTTAAAGGGTAAATATTCTTTTTTAGATCACTATCAATATAAGTATCATGATATACCTACAAATTATGATTATATTCTAGTTACTGAAAAAGATTATGTTAAATTAGTTAATTTTGATTTGAAAAATATTTTAGTGGTATATATAGATTGTAAATTTAATGATAATGTTTTAATTGAGCAAGTAATGGCTTTATTAAATAGCGACAGTTATAGAAAGTAACTTTTATGATTGATAGAAAACTTCTGGAAATTATTGTTTGCCCATTGTGTAAGGCAAAATTAGCCTATATTAATAATGAATTGATTTGTAATAAGTGTAAGTTGGCGTACCCCGTAGATGGTGACATACCAGTTATGCTTGTAGATGAGGCAAGGGATTTAAATAATGAAGAATAAGTTTGTTGTTATTATTCCTGCTAGAATAAACTCTACTCGAATAAAAAAGAAAATGATTTTATCAGTAGGAGAATACCCTTTAATTATTCAAACTGCTATACAATCTAAAAAAAGTTCTGCACAAAATGTTGTAGTGGCAACTGATGATGAAGAGATTTTTAATTTATGTTATCAGTATAATATTAATGCTATTATGACAGATGTGAATCATAAAAGTGGTACTGATAGAGTAGTAGAGGCTAGTATAAAGTTAAATTTAGATGATAATGATACTATTATAAATGTACAAGGAGATGAACCATTAGTTAATTATAATTTAATTAATGACTTAGCTGAGTTTTTTGTTGAAAAAAAAACTAATTTTGCGACTGTAGCAGGTTTAATAGAAAATGTAGAAGATGTTTTTAACCCAAACATTGTAAAAGTTGTGTTAGATAAAGATGATAATGCTTTATATTTTTCAAGATCACCTATACCTTTTTATCGCGATGGTTATGTTGATAAACTCAATTCTAAAATGCCTAGATTTAATGTTTTAAAGCATATAGGCATTTATGCTTATAATCTAAAATACCTAAAAATTTTTAAGAATTCTCCACAAAGTGAGATAGAGCAAGTAGAATCATTGGAACAGTTAAGAGCTTTATACAATGGAGAAAAAATTGCAGTTTTAAAAAATAATAGTTTCTATCATCATGGTGTAGATACATATGATGATTTAGAAAGAGTTCAAAAAATACTATTAGAGAAAAATCATGAGTTTAATTAATTTATCTAATGACTTCGCAATTATTAAAATATCAGGGATGGATAGTCTTAAATTCTTACAAGGACAAATTACTAATGATATTTTACTTTTAGATACACAAGATTATATTTTTGCATCTAATTTAAATATTAAAGGAAGAATATTAGTAAATTTTATTATTTATAAGAACAATGAAGATTATTTTTTATTTTTAAATAGTGAATTAGTTGATATGATAATATTAAAATTAAAAATGTATATTTTCAGATCAAAGGTATTTATAAATAGAGAGTCATTATTTATTTATTTTAGTGATGTATCTCAAAATAACCTCGATGGCATGAATCATAATATTCAGTTATTTCCAAATGCCTTCTTGTGTATGTCTAATAAGGAAATGCAAGATTATAATTCCGATTTGAAGTCATGGAAATTATTTTTGATTAAAAATAAAATTCCATTTATTTATAAAGTTAATCAAGAAAAATTTATTCCCCAACATATAAGTATGGATCAGTTAAATGCTATTAGTTTTAAAAAAGGTTGCTATATAGGTCAAGAAATTGTTGCAAGAATACAATATCTTGGTTCTATAAAACGTAGATTATTTAGTTTTAGGATTAACACAAAGGTAAATATTGGTGATGAAGTATTTAGCCCTTTGATGAATAATCAAGAGGTAGGTACAGTTGTTGAAGTTGTTTATCATAATGATTTAGAAACGGAAGGTTTGTTATCTATCCAAATAGGTTGCATTCAAGAGGCATTTTATGATAAAGATAATCAATTTAGATTTAATATCACTTCAGAGTAAAGATTATGCAAGATAGAAAAATTATACATTTGCAATACCTTACTAGAAATATTTTTCCTTATTTAGTTAATAATATGCAACAATTATTACTAAAATAATAGCACCTAGAAGTAAATTTTTTATATATAAATATCTAATTAATTCCAATGTGTTAAATAAAATTATTGGTAATAATGTTTTAAATATTAATATCTAATTAATTGGATAAGATAGGTGATTTAGTCAATTACTACCTCCAACATTTTTAAATATTTATAATTTTTAGCAGAGAATTAATTATTTTAATTTCTGGATTTTTTACCTGAATACTTTGACTTTTGATTTGTCAGTCGAGTTCTCAATTTATTTGTAAAGTTACTTATGTAAAATTTTTTCATTAAGTAGATAAATTTAAGAATATTTATTAAGGTATTGAATGAGAATAATCTTTAAATTTAGGTTATATCTTTAAATATGTTAAAACTTATCTTATGACATAAATAATCAAAATTAATTTGATAACAATTTAGAATAAGGGAGATTAAATTGGCAAAATTATATTTTAGATATTCAGCGATGGAGGCAGGTAAAACGTTAGACATTATAAAAGTAGCCTTCAATTATAAAGATAGAGGGCAGGACGTAA
>CANGJN010000133.1 GCA_947454215.1 Neisseriaceae bacterium
AAAAATTATATACCATTCTACAAGAACTTAATTCAATTTTAATCCCAATCACATTACGTCTGGGGGTAAGGGGGTCTATTGCCTATTGGCAAAAAATATATAAATTTATGCTAATTTTAAATTTTAGGTAAATTTATGGGGAGCACCTGCCAAATCAGACCATTGCGTCTCAATGCCTAAGTGAGTTCTAGTTTCATTAAATGTAAGCACTAAACTCCATCTCCTAATAAAATTAATTGTTTATTTTTAAATACTTTAACAAATTCACTCATATTCAACATTTTTTAAAAATTAGTTACTACTCAGCAATATTAACATACTGCTTTGATTGTAAAAAATCAGAGTTGACTGAATTGTATAAATTTTTATAATGCAGTATTTATAGCATTATTTAAATTATTTACTGAATAAAGTCTATTTTTCTATTGAGATAATTATATACAAAACAAATAGTTAACCACTGCTGAGTAGTAACGAAAATTTATTAATATTTTAAAGTTTCACTCGGATTATTATATTCATAGATTACATAATCATTCGTTAAAGTTTTATAACATTTATTAAAAGAATAATAATTGCCTTGCCCTATTCTGTATATTCCTTTTATATCGTAATCAGTAGGAGAAAAATAATCTTCTTCTATTTCTTGAACAATAATATGTATATCATTATCTAAATCAAATTCCGCAACAAAATTAATCCAGTCACAACTAACACTACCTAAGAATAAAGGATGTATAGAAGGATGTATAGAAGGATGTATAGAAGGATGCATAGAAGGATGCATAGAAGGATAAGAAAGGTTATATTCGTCATCAAAAGGTAGATCTAATTTATGCTTTTTCCCTGCAAACTGTGATTTACTAGCTAACATCTCTTTTGATGAAGATGGCAATGAAGCAGTCGCTTCATCTTGTATAGGTAGTTTATCACCTTGATTATCTGAATCTATTAAAGTCGAAGAATCTGTCATTTTCATTTGAAAAGTTAATGTAGAACTAATTACCAAATTATTAGGAAGGGTTTTAACAACTATTATCTGTTTCATTCCGTTAATCGTATAAAATTTGATTATTTGACCAAAAAACTTGCACCCTCTGAATATAATGGTTCTTCTACATTTTACTAAAGATGCACCTAAATCATAATCTTTAAACTTTACACCACCAACTACCATTAAAATGTTTCCGTCTCTATACTTATTTATTCTAGCACTAAGTACACGTATATTTCCATCAATATACTCTAAAGGAACAGCTTCTATACTATTAAAACTAGCACCTTTAGGATTACCTATTATATACCATGAATATCTTTCGAAAAAAGTAGAATAAAGGTTTATTGAGCTAGTATCCGTTATAGTATTAAAATAATTTTCAATTTTTGTGCCCCAATCATTTGTTTCAAATTTTGTTTTTACTTTACTTAAATCACCTGATTCTATTAATTCCTTAAAAATAAAGTTATTAAGTGTATCCTTATTAACAAATAATTCACCAAAATTAATTGGGATTTTATTTTTTGTTAATTTATTTTCACTGCCACTGATAATAACTGAGTGAAAAGCGGTTTTTAAAAGTTTAGGATAATCGCTTATTTTTTGTTTACCATCATAAAAATATTTTATTTGTTTTATTTGGTTTAAATCTTTATCTTGAAAAAAATCATATAAAACAAAAAATGTATTTTCAAAGGCATATCCAATAATATTTTGTTTTGTATTATTAAAATAAGTAAACTCTACTGTTACTATATTTTTTTTTAGATTATTTATGAGCGTTACCAACTCAACGTCAGAACTATAACTTTGTATAGCCTCATCATATTTATCAACAATAAAAGCATTAGATCTGATAAATATAAATAAGAAAATTAAAAAATATTTTGAACTCATTTTTACACCTTTAATTTTTAAAAAATTTCATGTAATGTGTTGAATAATTTGATTTTTTTCAATAAAAAACACGATAAAATAATTATTATGTGATATAATTTTAATCTAATTTTTAGATTTAATATATCTTGGTTAAACAAAAAAATTATTAAAGTTAATATTAATAATTTTTAAAAGTATAGGTGCTACATTACGTATTTAAAAACAAATAACTTTATCTTCAATAACAATTAGATAACTTTCATAACTAAAAAAACTAGATAAATAATATATTTATAATGTAGAATATTTACTTATGCTCAGTTTTGATATAATTTGCGATTTTAAAATTTTTAAACTAATATTAGTTAAACTACATTTTCTGTATTATTTTTATGCTCATTTCTTTTTGTTTTGTTGAAATGCTTGCCACTTAAATCCTGAAATTTTAATGTCAGTAAACTATCTAATTCACTTTTATACTCTTTTGGAATAGAGTCTATGCATGTTATTATTGCTTTTTTAAATTAATCATATGTTGAATAATCTCTGCCATTAAGTACCTTATTCTTGATAAACTTCCATAATCGTTCTATTAAATTTAGATTTGGTGAATATGATGGTATACTTAAAACTCTTACAAACGGTGTTTTTTTATAAAAACGCTATTTTATCTTGATTTTAAAAGTTTATATTATATTTTGCGATTAATATATATATTCCCAAGATTATACCTATTAAGTAGAATAAACCATTTAAGAGAAAGTTTGATACTTTTAATTTATTAACATTAATATAAAGATTAAACATGGCTAACAAAGTGATTATAAAAATTAATATATGATTAAAATTAAAAAACTCCCAACTTGTAAATAAAATTCCAATTATAGGTAAGATTGTTACTTGAAACATCATGGAACTGATAAGAACATTAATTGACATAATATCTTTATTAGATTTAAACCACATTATACTTATAAACTGTTCTTGAACCTCTGTAACAATAGGAATAATTAATACGGATAGGATAAAAATAGAAATATTATATTTGGTTGCAATTAAGTTCATGGAATCAACAAATATTCCAGAAAAATATGTAATCATTAATAAAGATAATAATAATTGGAAAATTACTGAAAATTTACTGGAACCCATTCCTAAATAATGTATAAAAAGTTTGCTACAATCTTTTTTTTCTAAATAATGATTTGGTTCTTTAATTTTATATTTAATGTATTTAATATAGGTAAAAATTAACATAAATATTATTAATAAATTAATGATAATATTATGGGTGATTTTATGGATTAATCCAGATAGTAATAAAATAAAATAAGCAATAAAAAAAAATCTTAAATCTTTTTTTAAATTTATATTATCTAGGTTAATTTTACCATGGAAACCTCTTTTTTTTATAATAAATAAAGCCGCAATAAAAAAAATTAATGTCGATAAGATAAATGGTCCACCTAAAATTGCACCAACTCCAATATCAACATTTCCATTGCCATATGTTCCAGTTAGTATTGCTATTACAGGTATAATAATTTCAGGGAGTACACTCCCAATCGACCCAAATACGATACTAACATAGGTTTCACTAATATTAAATCTTACTCTTAAATTTTCTAATGAATTATAAAATAAGAAACTACTAAAGAGAATAAAAGTAAGGCTTAATATTAATATTATAATAAAATTCATAATTTACATCCATCTTAAAAACTTCAATTGTTATAAAACAATTCTACTAATATGAAGCAGTTATATTTTAGAATGTAATTAATTATCTTTATATACCAATCTATATTTAAAATTT